>JAOAPT010000453.1 GCA_025463045.1 Candidatus Solibacter sp. | reverse complement strand
GGGAACACCTGGCAGGATGCGCCATCTGCCGGGTCGAAGTCGATGACCTCCGCCAATTTCAAAGCCAATTGAAGGCCGCCCCGCGCAATGTGGCGGAAATGCCGGTTCGCCGGAGCGCCTGGCGGATACCGGCGTTCGTGGGAATCGCGGCGGGGATGGTCCTAACCGTTGGCCTGACGTTTCGGATGTTCCGCACCCAACCGCAGTCGCTGCAGACTCCACAGGTTGCGCAACAGACACCGCCCCCGGAACCCGCGCTGTCTCCGGACCAGCAGGCCGCGATTCAACTCGCGCTCGGGACTCACACTTTCGAACACGCCGCCGTTCTGGACGGTCTGATCGCCAGGCGGAGCGTGCTGCTCGGCGCTCCGGGCGAGCAGAAGAGCTTTGCAATCAACGCTCCGCTGGGCACCGTCGTGCTCACCGATCGGCCGGCCTTCCGCTGGGAAATGGTCGCCGGGGCAGGCAGCTACGTGGTGGCGGTGTTCGACGACCGCTTTCAGAAAATCACCGAGAGTCCCGCCGTCACGACCACCGAATGGACGCCCGACCAGCCGCTGGCTCGCGGGCGGATCTATAACTGGCAGGTCACCGCACACATCGGCGGTCGGACCCTGCGCTCGCCGGTGCCGCCCGCTCCGGAGGCGCGCTTCCAGGTGGCCGGAGCGGATTCAGCGCTCGCCCTGGAGAATGCGCGCCGCGAACATCCGGCAAATCACCTGCTGCTCGCCGTCCTGATGGCGAAGGCCGGCGCGTTGGACGATGCGTCGCGGGAACTCGATGCGCTCGCCGCCAGCGATCCGGCCAATGCGGAGTCGCTGCGCCGAAGCTTGAAAGCGATCCGGGGACAGTAGTTGGCCAAGTTGTTTGATCCCAACGCCGCGATGTAGTACACTAATTCTTTACTCCTGTGGTTCGGACACACTTCGTGTGTTCGTCTCCCAATCTTGAGGTTTGCATGCACGCGATTATCGAAACAGGCGGAAAGCAGTACCGGGTTGCTCCCGGTGATGTGATCCGCGTCGAAAAGCTGGCCGGCGATATCGGCTCGGAAGTCGAGCTCCCTGTCAAGGCAGCGTTCAAAGAAGGTGGCGACCTGGTGTCCGGGAAGGTCACGGGCACGATCGTCGGCGCCGACCGGGCAGCGAAGATTCTGGTCTTCAAGTTCAAGCGCAAGAAACAGTACAAGAAAACCATCGGACACCGCCAATCTTACACGGACGTGAAGATCGGCGACGTGTTGGTGTAGGTGACTGAAGAATGGCACATAAAAAAGGCTTAGGCAGTTCCAAAAACGGGCGCGATTCCAACGCGCAGCGGCTGGGCGTGAAAGTGTTCGGCGGACAACTGGTCCCCGGCGGCAGCATCATCGTGCGCCAGCGCGGCACCAAGATCAAGCCGGGCACCAATGTCGGCTGGGGTAAGGACGATACGCTGTTCGCCAAGGTGACCGGCGTGGTCGAGTTCAGAGATCGTGGACGGATGGGCAAGTTCGTCAACATCAACGCCTCTCTTTAGTTTTTTCGGGAATTTTTTCAGGAATTTTTTCGGGCCGGCCAGGCTGGCCCGCGGGTTGCATTAAAGCCGCCGGGTTTCAACCAATCCGGCGGCTTTCCTATGTTTATCGACGAAGTAAGAATCCTTGTAAAAGCGGGTGACGGCGGCAACGGCTGCCTGGCTTTCCGGCGGGAGAAGTATGTCCCGCGCGGCGGTCCGAGCGGCGGCGATGGCGGCCGCGGCGGTGATGTCACCCTGATCTGCAGCCAGCACGCCAACACCCTGCTGCAATTCCGTTTCAATCCCGAGCATAAAGCCGAACGCGGCCGCCACGGCGAAGGCAGCCAGCGCACCGGTGCCGAAGGCAAATCGATCGAAGTCCCCGTCCCCGTCGGGACCGTGGTCTACGACGAGGCGACGGGCGAGAAGCTCTACGACTTCACGGAGCCCGGCGAGGCGTTCGTGGTGGCGCGCGGCGGCAAGGGCGGGCGCGGCAACCAGCATTTCGCCACCCCCACGCACCAGGCGCCGACCGAGCATGAACCCGGTCGTCCCGGCGAGGAAAAACGGCTGCGGCTGGAGTTGAAACTGCTCGCCGACGTGGGGCTTGTGGGCTTCCCGAATGCAGGGAAAAGCACTTTAATTTCAAGAATTTCCGCCGCTAAACCTAAGATAGCGGATTACCCCTTCACCACCCTCGAACCGAACCTCGGCGTGGTGCAGATGGAGGGCTTCCGCAGCTACGTAGTCGCGGACATCCCGGGAATCATCGAGGGCGCGCACGAAGGCCACGGATTGGGCATCCAGTTTCTCCGCCACATCGAACGCACCCGCCTCCTGGCGCACCTGGTTGACGTCTCGGAGGCCAGCGGCCGCGACCCGGTGAGCGATTTCGAGATCATCATGCAGGAGCTCGCCAGTTTCAGCGAGGAGCTGGTGGCGAAGCCGATGATCGTCATCGCAACCAAAATGGATGCGGCGCAAGATCCCGAGCGGGTGACCGCCCTGCGAGATTTGGCGCGGGATCGCGGACTCGCCTTCTTCGAAATCTCCAGCGCGACGGGCTTGGGCATTGAAAACCTGAAGCACGCCATGGCCGAGCGCGTTCTCGCCCCGATGGAGACTCCCAAGGCGTAACGATGGACGTTCTCCCGAATCCTGGCGCGCGAGGCGGAATTGCTCGAGCGCCAGGGTCTCGAGGCGGTGCTGATCGGCAACGCCGCGGCCGCCCTGCAGGGAGCACCAGTGACCACCGTTGACCTGGACTTCATGTTCCGCCGCACCCCGGCCAACGTCAAGAAGCTGACCGCCGTCGCAGCGGAACTGGGTGCGATGTTGATGAAACCGTATTACCCGGCCAGCGGACTTCTACGCATCTCGCGCGACGAAGACGGACTGCAACTCGACTTCATGGGAGAGATTCACGGCGTCCGTTCCTTTGAGGGACTGAAAAGCCGCGCTCGCGAAATGCGAGTCGGAGAGACTCGGGTGCGAGTTGCCTCCTGGCTGATATCATCAAGAGCAAGAAGGCGGCGGACCGGCCCCGCGATCGAGCCGTGCTTCCGGTATTGGAGAAAGCCCTTGAAGAAGAAGGTGCGAATCACCCGCAAAGACCGTCTGGAAGCGCTTAAGAAAGAGAGCGAACTTCAAGAGCGGGATCTGATTCGCCGCTTGCAGGCATTACCGATCGAGAAGCGCGGCAACTTCCTGCGGCAGCGGGTCGGTATCCGTGCATCCACCATCTAATCACCTCGGACGGCTGTGCCATCGACCAGTTTCCGTTCTCAGTCTCCGCGTTCGCGCCAGCAACCTTGGCGAACCCAGGGCTTGTGCGCTCGATCCAGCCATCGCTTCAGCGAGAGCCGCCAGGCACTGCGCTTCCTTGTAGATCCCGGCGGCGCCCTGATAATCGATGATATCGGAAAGGCAGAGTAGAAAACCCGCGGAACTGCCGTCGTCGAGCAATCGCGGGGTGCCCTCGAAATGTATCCAGCGGAAGACGCTATCGTGACGGCGCATCGGAGCTTCGGCCGCGGACGGTTTGCACGCACTATAGCGCGCCAAGTAGACCTGGAGAACGACGTCGCGAAATTCGGGATGGACCGTCTGATACCAGCTTCGCCCTTCTCGTCGATGACGCTCCGTCCGGCAAAAGCGAGCCAGGTTCGATTGACGAAGGAGCAGCGCGGCATGGGAGACCACCAGGAAACGCTCGTCTTTTTCATGGGATTCCAAACTGCGCCTGGGTGGCCGTAGCCGTCAGCCGCAGTTCCGAGACCGTCATACCAAGGGACGCCATTTCGGCCCAGCGCAGCCAGATCGTCGTGAGAAATTCCGGACGCGGCCGTACTCGGCGATCACCAAGACGTCCAGATGCAGCCCGCCAGGCATGCGCAGCGGAGCCAGGGCGCCAAAGTGCAACTCGCCGAATTCCACGCCGTCCGGCGGTCCGAGAGCCGTGTCGCGAACCTCAGGACGTCGTCCAGCGGATCGGTTTTCAGGAAATTCCAATAAGAGTCGCCGAACATGGCCACGCAGGCGACGGCGCCTGGAACATTCGTTCCACTAAAGCCGTTCCACTAAAGCGATGATCCGCGGCAGATTTTGGCTCTCGTGTGTGCCAACGCGGTGCGCCCGGCGCATTCCGGCCCCCAAACAGGTCGAGTTCGGTGATCCGATCATATTGCTGGCAACTGATCGCGGAACTCCCGGAAATCCGTAGGCCCATTGGTGATTCGAGCAAGGGAGCGAGGGCATGCTACGATGGTTACTTGTCAGGTCTCGGGCTCCGTGCAACGCTCCGGCTGCAAACCCCGCCAGGTCCGGAAGGAAGCAACGGTAGTGGTTTGGACGTGTGCCGCGGATTACCCGGGGCCTGGCATAAGCCCACCCCATAGATAAGGTATGTACCAGGTAATCGCGCGTAAATACCGGCCGCAATCCTTTGCCGACGTCATTTGTCAGGAGCACGTCAAGAGCACCCTGGAAAATGCGATCGCGCAACACCGGATCGCGCACGGCTACATCTTTTCCGGCCAGCGCGGGACAGGCAAAACCACCATCGCCCGCATTCTGGCCCGCTGCTTAAATTGCGTTCAGGGACCGACCTCGACCCCGTGCGGAGTGTGCGCCAGCTGTAAGGAAATCACCGAGGGCGGCACCGTCGACGTCATCGAAATCGACGCGGCGAGCAATCGCGGCATCAACGAGATGCGCGAACTGCGCGAGAACGTACGCTACCAGCCGGCGCGCGACCGCTACAAGATCTTCATCATCGACGAAGCGCACCAGATCACGAACGAAGCGTTCAACGCGCTGCTGAAGACGATCGAAGAGCCGCCGGAGTGGGCAGTCTTCGTCCTGTGCACGACTGAATCGCACAAGATCCCGGCGACGATCGCGTCGCGCTGTCAGCATTTCAGTTTCCGGAGCGTGGATTTCCAGGAACTGGTTGACCGCATGTCGTGGATCTGTCAGCAGGAAGGCATCGAGGCGGATGCCGAAGCGCTCGCAGTTCTGGCCGCCGCCGGCGAAGGCAGCGTGCGCGATTCGCTCTCGGCACTCGACCAGGCGATCGCCTGCTGCGGCGCGAAATTGAATGCCGCTGAGGTGCGCGCGCTATTAGGCGCGTTCTCGCTGGAATCGCTCGAAAAAGTCACTGAGGCGCTGGCCGCGGCGGACTCCCGGATGATGCTCGAAGTAGTCGACGAACTCGAGCGCAACGGCCACAATCTCCAGCACTTCAGCCGGGAACTTTCGCGATACTTCCGCAATCTGCTGGTCACCCGGATCGCGGGCGCCGATACCCGCCTGGTGGCCGCGAGCGCCGCTCAGCGCGAGAAATTGGGCAGCATCGCGGGGCAGTTTTCCGAAGAAGATCTCTCGCGCTACCTGCAACTTTCCCTGGACATTTTCCGCGACCTGCAGTTCTCGTTACAGCCGCGCTTCCACCTGGAAATCGGACTCGTGCGCCTGGTGCAGGCCGGACGCCTGTTGCCGATCGAGCAGGCACTCGCCGGACTGACGCCCGGCCCGGTCATTGCTCCCCCTGCGCGTCCGCCATCGATTCCGCAAGCGACTCCGCAGGCGCCTTCGCCGCGCGCAGCAGCACCGCCTCCTCCACCACCGCCGCCAGCGCTGAAGCGCGTCGGACCGTCGCCCTTCGAACTCGACCGCGTGAAAAAGGGACTGCCGCCGCTCGAGCCGCAATCGTCGGCCGCCGCCGCTCCGGCGCTACAAGCGGAAATCCCGCCGCTTACGTCGGGCGATCCGCGCCAGAGACTACACACGTACTTCCACGAAAAGAACAACGCACACCTGGCCGATGCCGTGGAGAACGCGTCGATCACGGTAGTCGGCGGCGAGCTCAACGTGAGCGCGCCCAAATCCTACGGCCTGTACTTCCGCGATAAGGCGTTCGACGACGCCGTCCGCGAAGTCTTCGGACGTCCTCTGCGCCTGAAGTTGACCACCGGCGACGCGCCGGCCGCGGGACCCTCCGCTTCGCTCGCGGCGCCGCCAAAATCCGACGCCGAGGACGAGGTCACCGGCCGCGCGCTGGCCAACCCCGAAGTGCAGCGCTTCCGCGAAGTCTTCGGCGGCGAAGTTCGCAAAGTTCGCAATCTCAAGGAGTAGAGCCATGAAACTACCCGGCAACATGCAGAACATGATGCGCCAGGCGCAGCAGATGCAGGAGAAGATGCAGCAGGAGATCGCGCTGATCCGCGTCGATGCGACCGCGGGCGGCGGCATGGTGTCCGTCAAAATGGACGGCCAGAAGAACCTGCTCAGCGTGAAGATCGACCCCGAAGTGGCGGGCGATGTGGAAATGATCCAGGACATGATCGTGGCGGCGTGCGGGGAAGCCGTCAAGCAGGTGGAAGCGCAGATCCAGCA
This sequence comes from Candidatus Solibacter sp., assembly GCA_025463045.1. Taxonomy (GTDB): domain Bacteria; phylum Acidobacteriota; class Terriglobia; order Bryobacterales; family Bryobacteraceae; genus Solibacter. The sequence goes on along the minus strand of JAOAPT010000453.1, from coordinate 3,480 downwards.
GAAGATGGGCGGCATGCTGGGCGGGATGGGCCTGCCCCCAGGCATGTTCTAGGCGATGCCCGACTTTGCCGAGCCGCTCGCGCGCCTGATCACGGAATTTAAGCGCCTGCCCGGAATCGGGCAGAAATCCGCGCAGCGCATCGCGTTCCACGTGCTGCGCGCGGGGCGCGAAGACGCGGAGCACCTCTCGCAGGCGATTCTCGATGTGAAGGACAAGCTCGGCCTCTGCCGCGTCTGCAACAACATCGCCGACGGCGAGATCTGCCAGTATTGCAGTAACAGCAGCCGCGACCCAAAGGTGGTTTGCGTGGTCGAAGAGCCTCACAACATCGTGGGGATCGAGACCACGCGGCAATTCGAGGGGCGCTATCACGTGCTGCACGGCGCGCTCTCGCCGCTGCGCGGGATCGGACCGGACTCCCTGAAGATTAAGGGCCTGGTGGAGCGGATCGCACAGGGCGAGGTGTGCGAAGTGATCGTCGCGACCAACCCCAACGTAGAAGGTGAAGCGACGGCCGTCTATCTGGCGCGCCTGCTCAAGCCGCTCGGCGTCAAGGTCACCCGCATCGGGATGGGAATCCCGGTGGGCAGTGATCTGGAGTTCGCCGACGAGGTCACAATTTCCAAAGCTATGGAAGGCCGCCGGGAGATGTAAAGGCGTACACTGTGGGGATGCGAAGCTACGTCCCGCTTGCTCTGCTCTGCCTGGCCGCAGGGTCCGCAATGGCCGCCCGGCAGGTGGCCGTCATGACAGAAGGTACACCGCCGGCGCCCGCCGGACACGGAATTGGTAAGTTAGAGGACGCCCTCCGCGCAAAAGGCTTCGAAGTTACTAAGTCGGCTGCTCAGGCCGACTATGTCATCCGATTGCGTATCGGGGCGCCCGCGCAGGCCGGACTCGAAGCGCTGGCGATTCGCCGCGTGCGCGATCAGGGCAAGCCGTCCCTCACGCTCGCCGGGAGCGACGGGCGCGGACTAATGTATGCCGCGCTCGACACCGCGGAGCGAATCTCGTGGAGCGCGAGCGATCCCTTCCAATACGTCCGCGATACGACTGAGAAGCCCTACCTCGCCGAACGCGGCATTTCGATGTACACGATGCAGCGCGCGTATTTTGAGAGCCGTCTATACGACGAAGCGCAGTGGAAGCGTTACTTCGATATGCTGGCGAACGACCGCATCAATAACTTCGTCGTCATCTTCGGATACGAGAACGGCGGCTTCATGGCGCCGCTCTATCCCTACTTCTTCGACGTGAAGAATTTCCCGGGCGTGGAACTGGTCGGAAGCACGAAAGCGCAGCAGGAGCGCAATACGGCCGCGTTCCAGACGATGATGCGGCTGGCGCACGAGCGCGGCATCGAAGTCACGGCGGGAATCTGGGACCACATCTACCGCGGAGGCGTGCAAGGCGGCGGCATCCCGGGCGCGTCGCAGAACGCCGGAAAGCGCGTCCCCGGACTGGTCTATGGAGTTACGGAACAGAACCTGGTGCCGTACACGAAGGCGGCGCTGCGGCGCTTCATGGAGGTATTCCCGGACATCGACGCGATCCAGTTCCGGATGCACGACGAATCGGGGCTGAAGAAGGAAGAGATCCAGCCGTTCTGGCACGACGTGTTCGCATCCTTGAAGGAGAATCATCCGAAGCTGCGTCTCGACCTTCGCTCCAAGGGGCTGCCCGACGAGGTGATCGACGACGCGATCGGGCAGGGCTTAAAGGCGAAGATCAGCACCAAGTTCTGGATGGAACAGATGGGGCTGCCGTTCCATCCGACGCATACGAATACGCAGGATCAGAAGAACCGGCGGCATAGTTATGCGGACTTACTCAGTTATCCGCAGAGATACCGGGTTCACTGGCAGTTATGGAGCGGCGGCACGACGAGGCTGCTGCTCTGGGGCGATCCGGATTACGTGCGGCGGTTCGCCGAGGCGTGCAAACTCTATGACGGCGACAGCTTCGAGGTCAATGAGATGCTCGCGACGAAAATGCTGGGCGAGCCGCATGACGCGAAGCCGGTGGATATCATCAACGCTCCCTATCGGTCCTACGATTACGAATTCGAACGCTACTGGCAGTTCTATCGCCTCTTCGGGCGGCTGACTTACGATCCGAAGGCGGCGCCTGACACGTGGGAGCACGAATTCGAATCGCGCTTCGGCGCGAAGTCCGCGGTTCCCCTGGCGCGCGGCATGGAACTGGCGAGCCGCGTTTTGCCGCGCATCGTCGCTGCGAGCTATCGGTATTCGAACTTTCCGACCACGCGCGGATGGGCGGAGATGGATCGCCAGGGCAGCCTGCCGGAATACGCGGGCGAGCAGGGCAGCGACATCCAGCAGTTCCTCAATGTGCGCGACGAAGCGCGGAGCATCATCGCGGGCACCGACACGGCGATGCGGCGTCCGGAAGAGACGAGCCGCTGGTTCGCGCGTACGGCGGACGAGATCATGGCGCAGGTGGCGGCCGCGGGAAGCGGAAACGGAAAGGAGTTCCGCTCGACGGTTACCGACTTGAAGATTCTCGCCAATCTCGCACGTTATCATTCGCAACGCTTGCAGGCAGGCGTCTTTTACAATCTCTACAAGGAGGCCGGCGATCTGGGAGCGTTCGACCAGGCGATCGCGCATGAGAGGGCGGCGCTCGATGCCTGGTCGCAGATTGTGGCCGCGGCGGGCGATGTGTACAGCGAGAATCTGGCGTTCGGCGCGCATGCGGTGGGCTTCAGCCGGCACTGGAAGGAGGAGCAGCAAAAGCTGGCCGCCAACTTCGAGCAGTTGCAGGCGGAGCGCGCGAAGGCGGTGGCAAAGGAAGGGGCGAAGCACTACTGGTTGCACGGTCTCGAAGAGCCGCCGCAGGCCACGCTGCTCCCCGCCAAAGGCTTGGAGATTTCGGCGAAGGTGCAGACTGGGACGCCGGTGAAGTGGGTGCGGCTCAGGTATCGCCACACTACCCAATATGAGGATTACCAGGCCGCGGAAATGACGCTCGACGCGAAGACCGGCCTGTACGTCGGCCGCATTCCCGAGGAGTTCGTCAATCCGAAGTGGTCGCTGACGTACTTCGTCGAGGTCGTGGATCAAAAGGGCAACGGGCGAATCTTCCCGGACCTGGAGACCGCGACGCCTTACATCGTAATGGCGAAGTAGTTCGCGCCTTCGCGCAGACCCGCGGGAGTGACCCCGGCGATCTTCACGTCCACCATGGCACCCGCTTGGCGCGGTGTCGCGAGTTCGACTTTCAGGTAATTGTCCGTCAGCGCGATTCCTGTTTCGGCGAGTGCCACCGCGGAGAGCGTGCGTCCGACCATTCGCTCGCGAAACGCACGATTCTTTGCGGCCGCCAGTTCGCGCAGCACGCGATTGCGCTGCTTGCGAACGGGCATGGGGACCTGCTCCGCGCTCTCCGCCGCGGGCGTGCCGGGGCGTTCGGAATATGTGAACACGTGCAGATATGTGAAGGGCAGCGATTCGATGAAG
>JAOAPT010000440.1 GCA_025463045.1 Candidatus Solibacter sp. | reverse complement strand
GTGCATTTGTTCCGCTCCGATCAGGAATCGATTGGGGCATCACCTTTCTCAGGCCGCACGCATCTCAGGAACAGCGCTCGCCGAGGTGCGCGGCGAGCAGACCGTTGGAAGTGATGGACGCCGTTATCGCGCTTCACCGAGAAGAGGCCGCGATCGTAGTGACGGGAGCGCAGTCCGCGCTGGACGGATTCGCAGATGCGGATATCCTCCTGCTGGATCTCGTCGCTGAAATCGATCGTCTTCGGATCGACGCCCGCATCGCCGTAGGCGAACCACTCGAAGATCGTCAGCGTCTTGTCCGGCCCGAGCGGCACGATGATGTTCGCGCTCAGATTATCGGGATAGACGTTGAGCATCGTATTCGGAAAGATCCAGTAATAGAGCGCCGAGCCGCCGGATTCGTAGCGGCGCGGCTCGCCGGCGCCCGCGCCACGGATCGGCGCGATCTGCGAGGAGTAATGCGCGAACGTCTCCACGCGATACTCGGCGTAATCCAGTTCGCGGAACAGGCTGGGATGCGCGGCGGGGAGATGGTAGCCCTCGAGATAGTTGTCGACGTAGACCTTCCAGTTGCACTCGATCACGTAATCGCGGCGATAGGCATGACGCAGGCGATCGATCGGACAGCCGATGGCGGCGACCTCGCGCGGGATCGCGCCCATCACCTCGGCGAGCGGCGGCCCGTCGGAATCCATATTTACGAAGATGTACGGGCCCCATTTCTCGGCGCGAAACTCGGGGAGGCCGACCCCGGTGCGATCCCAGTTCTCGACGCCTTCGAATTCGGGCGCACCGTGCAGGCGGCCATCGAGCTGGTACGTCCAGCCGTGATACGGACAGCGAATGACGGCGCCCGAGCCGTGGCCCGCGCAGAGTTCGGAGCCGCGATGGCGGCACACGTTGCTGAAGGCGCGGAGCGCGTCATCGGCGGCGCGGGTGACCAGGATGGGCTCGCCCGCAATCTCGCCCGCGAAATAAGTGCCGGGCGCGGCGACCTGTTCCGCGAGCCCGACGGGCTGCCACGAGCGGCCGAAGACGTCGCGGCGTTCGGTGTCGAGCATGGCGGGGTCGGTGTACCATGCGGACGGAATCGTACCTGCGCGCGCGAGGTCGGGTTCCCACTGGAAATCGTCGGAATGCATAAAGCCGGTCTGCATTATAGAATAAGTGGGTCCAGAGGTCACAAATGCAGAACGAATCGGTATCGCGCAGGAATTTCCTTGCGTCCAGCATCGGCGGTGCTACCGCCTTCCAGATCATCCGGCCCGAATTGGTGCGCGGCGCAGGCAATGAAAAACTAAAGGCCGGTCTGATCGGCTGCGGAGGACGCGGAACGCAGGCGATGGAGAATATTCTCACCGGCTGCGACAACGTAGAGATCGTCGCGCTGGCGGACGTCTTCGAAGATCGCATGGAAGACTCGATACGCAAGACGAAGGCGTTGAAGCCCGAGCTATCCAGCCGCTTCAAGGTGGATGCCGAGCATCGTTTTGTGGGCTTCGACGCCTACAAGAAACTCTGCGCCAGCGATATCGACATCATCATGCTCGCCGCTAATCCCGGCTATCGCCCGATGCACTTCGAGGCGGCCGTCGAAGCGAAGAAGCACATCTTCTGCGAGAAGCCGATGGGCACGGACGCGACCGGCATCCGCCGCTACATGGCGGCGGCGAAGAAATCGCGCGAGTTGAAGCTGACCGTGAAATCGGGCGCGCAGCGGCGCTCGCAGCCGTGGTACCTCGATCAGTACAAGCGCGTGAAGAACGGCGACATCGGCGACATCGTCCACATGAATGCGTACTGGGTGGGCACGCCGGTGCTGAATTTCACCAACACCAAGCTCTTTCCCAACGGGAAGCGCGATCCGAAGTGGGGCGATCTGGAATGGCAGCAGCGCAACTGGTACAGCTTCCTTTGGATCTGCGGCGATCAGATTGTGGAGCAGCACCTGCACAACATCGACGTCTGCAACTGGTTCAAGGGTGGGCATCCCGTGGAGGCGATCGGGAGCGGCGGCGCCGCGTGGCGTCCGCGCGAAGAGGAGTACGGCAATATCTACGATCACTGCTCGGTCGACTTCACGTACGCCGACGGCAGCCACATGTCGAGCTACTGCCGCCAGTACAAGAACGCGGCAGGCATCGTCGCGGAGAAGATCATCGGTACGAAGGGCGTGGTGGATTCGAGTTCGCTGCGCGGCAACGCGGGCGGCATCAACCCCTACGAGCAGGAACATCGCGACATGATGGCCAGCATTCTCGGCAAGGGTCCGTACATCAATGAAGCGGAGGAAGTTGCCGAGAGCACGCTGACCTGCATCATGGGACGCGAGGCGGCGTACAGCGGACAGAAGATCACCTGGGACATGATCATGAATTCCAAGCAGGATCTGATGCCCAAGAACTTCGACTACAAGGCCAGCTTCCCGCCGACGCCGCTGCCGGTTCCCGGCGTGTACAAGTTCGTCTAGACCTCATGACCCGAAGGCGGGCGTTTGCGTACACAGCGCCCGCCTGCGCTACCTTACAATTAAAGTAGCGATGATTTCCCGCGCGTACGTTTTAGTGCTTCCCGTGCTCTGCGCGGCGATTTCCTTTGCCCAGACGCCTCCCGTTCCTCCCTGCGGCGCGGGTGAGATCTTTCCCACATTCCCCGAAATTGGCGCACCACCCAACGTGCAGGTGTGGGACCGCGCCGGCCTGGGCGCCACTTGGGCGCCGCCGGAGTGCACGGGCTGGAAAAATCCCGGCTTCGCAATGCTGGTGGTGACGGCCGGACGTTTTCGTGTGCCGGCGGGCTCCGGCGGATTGCTACGTCGCATCGGCGCGATCTCGGAATTGCAGGGTATTCGCTACTGGTCCACCACGCACCAGAGCTGGCGAACGTTGATCAGCCGCGCGTCCGCGCTCGAGGGCAGCACCGGCGCGCGCCACCGGAAGGATTTCACGCCCGACGAACTGACCACCGGCCGCACGCTGTACTTCGAGCAGGAGGACAACCTGACCGGCAGGGCAACCTACGAGTTGCGCATCCACCGCATCTCGCCCGAACGCATGGTGTTCGAAACCGAGAACGTCACCACCATGAAATACCTGTTCATCCCGGTATTTCATCCGCGCGAAATTCAATCGGTCTACTTCCTGGACCGCGAGAGTGACGACGTCTGGCGCTTCTACAGCATCGCGCGCACCGGCGCCGGCGCCAGCGGGCTCGCCGTCGGACACGACGCCTCCTCGATCAATCGCGCCGTCGCCTTTTATCGCCACCTCGCCGGCATTCCCACCGACCAGGAACCACCTCCCGCGCGTTAGCTAACAGGTACTTGTGCGAATCCGCGCATTCCGGTAATCATGGACTGTGCCCGCTGAATGGGAATCGACGCTCGAACGATGGCGATCCGCCGGTGTGATCGACGACGGCGCCGCGGAGCGCATCCGCGAGTTTGAAGCCGGACGCGCGCAGCCGCAGGGAATGCGGTGGCCGATCGTGATGGCGAGCGCGCTTGGCGCCCTGCTGCTCGGCGCGGGCGTGCTGCTTTTCGTCTCGGCGCACTGGGACGAGCTTTCGGCCTTCTGGCGAATGATGCTCGTCCTGCTGATGGTCGGGTTCTTTCACGCGGCGGCCGTCGGCGCCTCGGGCCGCTTCGACAGCCTCGCGGTCGCGCTCCACACCGTCGGCACGATCACGCTCGGCGCGGGGATCGCGCTCACCGGACAGATCTTCAATTTGAACGAGCACTGGCCCTCGGCGATCCTGCTGTGGGCGGTGGGCGCGGCGATCGCATGGGCGCTGCTCGGCCACTGGACGCAGGGTGCGCTGGTCGCCATCATGGTGCCGTGCTGGCTGGCCGGCGAGTGGACGGTGCACGTGGAGACGATGCGCTACATGCTGCCGATCAGCGCGGGCGTCTGCGCGCTGGCCTTTACCTATCTTTCGGCGCGCCGCGGCGCGAACGATTCCACGCTCCGCAAAGCGCTCTGCTGGATCGGCGGACTCGCCCTCCTGCCGGCCGCCGCGATCACCTCCGTCGACCGGTGGACGTATCTTCCGCAGCGCACCGACGTGGTGATCGCGTGGGTCGTGGCGATGCTGCTGCCGCTCGCCGTCGCGTATCTCCTGCGCGGGCGCGACGCGGTTTGGAACTTGCTGACGATTGTGTGGACGCTCGGACTTCCGCCGCTCAGCGACGGTCACCCGGATCGCGTCGCGGTGTACGCGTGGTTCGCCCTCGGGTCGGTTGGCCTGGCTGCGTGGGGAATTCGCGAGGCGCGCGCGGAACGCGTCAACCTGGGAATCGCCGGGTTCGCGATCACCGTGCTGGCATTCTATTTTTCCAGCGTGATGGATATGCTTGGACGCTCGGCCAGCCTGATCGGGCTCGGCATTCTCTTCCTCGGCGGCGGGTGGCTGTTGGAACGCACGCGCCGGCGGCTGATCGCGCAATTGCGACCGGAGGCGGTATGAGATCCGTGCCTCGCGGAGTCGCGGTCGGCGTGCTGCAGCTCCTGTTGGTCCTCAGCGTCGCGGGCAAGTACGCGTGGGAGCGCGAGCGCCTGCCGCGCGTCTGGACGAAGACCGCGCCGTACGATCCCAACCTGCCGATCCGCGGTCGCTACGTCTCGCTGCGCCTCGCGGTGGCGTTCCCCGATGCGCAGGGAAAGCAGTGGAGCCCCGTGGCCCTCTCGTCGGAGAACGGCACGCTTACCGCGCACCAGACGGCCGTCGCGGCGGGGTTGACCGCCGCGCCTACGCGGGAAGGCTGGGCGCTCAACGAACCGGTCGCCTACTTCATTCCCGAGCACGCCATCGACCCGAGTTTCGTGAAGCCCGGCGAAGAGTTGTGTGTGGAATTCACGGTTCCCCACGCGGGTCCGCCGCGCCCGTTGCGCCTGGGGATCAAGCGGGACGGCAAACTGACGCCGCTCGATGTTCGATAGTGTTCGATAGAGCTGCGCCACGGTCTACACTGTTAGAGAATGAAGCGCCGCCTTGCTGCCCTCCTGACGTGTGCGCTGCTCGCTTTCGGCCAGCGTTCCAAGGCTCCGTTGCCGCCCTCCACCACG
>JAOAPT010000435.1 GCA_025463045.1 Candidatus Solibacter sp. | reverse complement strand
CCTGAGGTGGTGCTGACGTTCCGTAACCCGGCTAAAGGGGCGGAGCGATCTTCGGTTCGAACCGAAAACATCCGATAGTCGAAGCGGATAGCGTAGAGCGGATAGGCAGTGATTGCCGCGCTATCGGATACAGAGGTGAAGGTGGCAACACCAGCTTTGCCAAATCACTGGCGGCCGGATGGCAACATCCGGCCGCCCCAACGTATCTCTTTTGAACCATTCTCTCGGGATAAGTGTGTCCCGCGCTAGAACCCAAACCGCAACTGCACGTCAATCTTGCGATTATAAGTTCCCCCGCCAGGACTCATCGTCACGAACCCGCCCGCCAGGCTCCGATACTGTCCAAAGAACGGCGATCCCAAATCTCCGCTCGGCGCCGCATAATTCACATGATTCTGAATGTTCGACGCGTTCAGCCCGAGCGTAATCGTGTACCGCCGGCTCGGCGCCTGCGCCGCACCAGCCGCACCCATCATTCCCGGAGGAGGCGGCGTCATCATCGCGCCCGGAGGAGGTCCGCCGCCGCCGCGCATTCCACCGCCGCCCATACCGCCGCCGCCCGGTCCGCCCATCATCATTCCGCCCATCCCCGACGGAGCCTCGCCTTTGCCGCCGATCGTCCACGTACGATTCACGCGCAGCGACATATTGAACGCTCCCGGTCCGCGCGCGTAATTGCGGCTGATCGCCGTGCCCGGCGCAGGGTTCAGGTTGAAGCACCCGAATGTCGACGAGAAGTACAGGTCGCGCCCCACGCACTGCTGCGCGCCCAGCGCCACGATCGAAGGTCGTTCCGCCGTGATGCTGTCTCCGTTCGTATCGCGCCCCGTCGTGATGTTATACGGCGCGCCGCTCGACGCCGTGATGAACGGGCTCACCGAAATCTTGAACGGCATCGGAATGCTCGTCCCGACCACCATCCGGTGCCGCACATCGGCAAAGCCGGACGGCCCCCACTCGGCGCGCAGATTGTACGGATCGGCCGCCTGCCCCTCCGCATCCGTTCGCCCGTGTGAGTACGAGTAGAAACCGAACAGGAACAGCTTCTTGTAATTCACACTCGGCGAAATCTGCAGTTGATTCGTACGCGTGAACCCCGTCGTCTCCGTCAAGTAGCGCAACTGAGTATCGCCGTACGGGTACAACCCGTTGATCGGTGCGTTGATATCGCGTGAGCGCGACACATGCACGCCGCGTCCGAGCAAATACGTCGTGCTTACCCGGACGTACTTGTTGATCTGCCGGTCGACGCCGATGCTGGTCTGATAATTCCGCGGCGCCACGAGCGAGCTGTCCTTATACTGCAAACTCTGCGGCTGCTTGCTTGCCGCGAGCGAACTGAGCGACGGAATCGACGGGTAGAACGCCGGATTGAACAGGAAGTACGATTGCTGCGTCACGCCGTCGTACCGCAGCGCGCTCAGCGTCACGTTCTCGTTGATCCGGTCGAAGAAGGTTCCGAAACCCGCGCGCAGCACCGTCTTCGCTGCCTGCGTTCCCTTTGCATCGATGCCCCATGCAAGGCTCACGCGCGGCGAGAAATCCTTGTAATCGCCGATGTTGTTCTGCGTCTCGTAGCGCAGTCCGTAGCTGAACGTCAAATTCGGACGCGCGCGCCAATCGTCATTGATAAACAGCCCCGCGTCGAACTGCTTCACTGACGTCGTCGGCGTGCCCGCGCTCAGGCTGAACTGCGTCGCGCCCCCGCCCAACGAACGAATTTGAGCATCCGTCATCCCGGCCTTCTGAAACACCAGCGTGCGACGGTAAACCTCCAGCGCGCTAAGCTGCACCAAACTCCCCGCGACTGGCTGATTGTTCGCATCCAGCACCGGGCCCGAGCCCGCGAGGAAGCTATACGTGCCCCCGAAATTGTTCACGCTCGTCGAATCCAGCATGCTCTGGCGCACGCGCCCGCCCCACTTGATCGTGTGCGTCTTCCGCGTCCATGTCGATGTGTTTGAGAACTCCAGATTATTCTGGTCCGTCCCCGAATTGCCCACCTGTGCGCCGCCGCCGTTGAACGCGCCCGCCACATTGATCGCCGGCACGTTGTTATCGCCAATGCTCTGCGATTTCGAATGCATGAACTGGAAGCGCGATTCGTTGATGAAGCGCGGACTCACCACCGCCGTCTCCGTCAACTGGAGCGTATTCTCCGTATTGCGCTGATCGTACGCCTTGCTCGGCAGGCTGAAATTGCCAATGCCCTGCTTGTCGAAGCTCATGCGGTTGTACTGGTAGCGCGCCACCAGCGTGTTGTTCTGGTTGATCGCATAATCCAGCCGCGGGCTGATGCCCGTCATGACCTGCGGCGTGAGAATCGATTGATTCACACTCTGCGGCGCGAAGTTTGAATCCAGGGTGGTCGCCAGAATGAACGCGTTCTCCTGCGTCGACCGCCGCTGCGCGTCGAGCCCGAAGCTCGCCTTCGATTTCTTGATCGGCCCTGTCAAATTCACGCCGAACATATCCTGGCGGTACTGCGGACGCTTCGACGACGTCAACAGGGGATTGCGCGAGTTCAGCGCCTCTTTGTTGTACTGCCCGAACACATTGCCGTGAATCACGTCCGTTCCGGGCCGCGTGAAGACTTCGATACGCCCGAATCCCGGGCGCTCGTACTCCGGCGAAAAGGGATTCGAATTGATGCGCACTTCGCGGATCGACGACTTGTTCGGTAAATTGCCACCCGTAAAGCCGTCGATGTAAATCTGCCCGCCGTTCGGTCCCGCTCCAGGACCTGCCATCGCCTGCAACTGTTGCTGTAGTTCGTCGGGATCATCGGAGAGCGTGGTCAGTTCCTTCTGACCGAGCACCAGCGCGCTGCCATTCGCCGTCGGATCGGCCGACACCGCATTCGCCTCCGATTCCACATTCAGCACCTGCGCATCTGCCTGTATGATCAGTTGCGCGTCGAGCACCATCGGCCCGCTGATATCGAAGTTCTGTTTCTGGCTGACCGTGAATCCCTTGGCGATCACGCGAACCATATATTTGCCGGCGGTCAGATTCGCGAAGTTGTACTGTCCGTCGACGCCGGTAGTCACGCGTTTTTCACCGCCAGGTCCGCGAAGCTGCACCAGCGCGCCGGGCACCAGAGCCCCCGAAGGGTCCGTCACAGTGCCGCGCAGCGCGGGCGTCGCAGAGGTTTGCGCCGTCGCCAGAGGCGACAAAAGGCACAGGCACAGCAGGAGCGCACAAAGCGAGTAGATCGTTTTCATAGTGATATTGGTTAGTTGAGTTTGCTTGTTTTCAGAACTACGGGATGATGCCGCCGAGCCCCATTCCGCCCAGCGCGTCCATCCCGCCGCCGCCCATCATTCCGCCCATGCCGCCGGACATTCCACCGCCCGACCGGCCGGCGCCGCCGCCCGATTGCGCGGCCGCCATCTGCAACAGCATGTCCGCGTTCGCGAGCATCATGATCGCCGTCACCTGGTCGCTCTTCGCGCCCTTCGTGCTCGATACGACCACCAGCTCGCCGGGCTTCAAATCTTCCAGCTTCGTCTGCGGCATCCGTTCGAGCATCGCGTTGATATCCATGCCGCCCATCCCGCCGCGCCCCGGCATTCCGCCGCGCGCCATTCCGCCCGGCGCACCACCCATTGCCGCGCCGCCGCGTCCCATCATGCCGCCCATATCGGGCATCTTCTTCATTTGGGAATCGGCCGTGAACTTGATCGTCAGCGGCTTGTTGTTCGACAGATCTTTCACCGTGACTTCGCGCGTCTCCGGATTGATCGCCGTGATCGCACCCGCCTTGGTCACGAATGTCCCGAAGACCACGTCGTCGGCCATCACCTTCAGGCCATCCTCGCTCTTCTGTCCGCGCGCGCGAACCTGATCGCCCACCGCGATCTCAGCGATCTTGCTGTTGTGCGCATCGGCGAACTTCACCGAAACCGGCGCGTAGCGCTTAAACGTCGTCTTTCCGGTGACCGTCACCACCGCCAGTTGTTCGCCGCCCATCGTCCGGATCTTCAGTGTGATGTCGTTGCCGCTCTTCGATGCCACTACGCCCGAAACTCCGCGCTTGCTCCAATCGGCCTTATCCGCCGCATTCTTCTTCTCAATCTCGGTTGCCGACATCACGACGATTCGCCGCAGATTGCTCGTCCCGGCTTCCGGAGTCGCCAGCACGCGATCACCGAGCGCCACTTCCGTCACCTTGATCGCTTCGGCCTGCTTGAGATCCGTGACGCCGGGCGCGACCTTCTGCGCCATCGTGTCCGCCGTAACCTTGAATGCCACCGGGACACCGTTGTCCGGCTTGATCTCGATCTCCGCGCTCTCTGCCTTGAATGCGCTCACCGTCCCCACCATGCTCCGGGTCGGCGTCTGCGCGGGAGCCGCCGGGCTCCACAACATCGCTGCCGCACATGCGGCAATCAGAATCTTTGTCATCATATTGAGTAGACCGCAAACCACCAGAAAGGCATCCTTAAGTTTTGTAAAACCGCCCTTGGGAGCCGCGTTTCATGCGGCCAATTGCGTTACAACTAGAAGCAGAAGTGACCTTAGCCGACACCAGCATCGCGCGCCGCTCCATCCTCTTAGTAGAGGACGACACCGAGCTCACATCGTTAATGACCGAT
>JAOAPT010000433.1 GCA_025463045.1 Candidatus Solibacter sp. | reverse complement strand
GCCTCGACTGCTGTTACCAACGCCGACTTTAACTACGAATTCCTCACCGTCAAAATCTGCGATTACACGGTGAACTCTTCTGCTCCCGGGGTCTCGCCCGTGACCACCGAAAAATTCAACGTCGCGGTCAACGCTCGTCAGCGCGTGGATCTGACGCTGCAGGTGGGAACCTCCACCGAGTCGATCACCGTCTCCGGCGCCGCCGCTCTCGTCGAAACCGATTCCAGCGACAAGGGTCAGGTGGTCCGGGCCGAGCTCATCGAGAACATGCCGCTCAACGGGCGCAACTACGCGGACCTCAGTCTGCTCGCGCCGGGCGTGCAGCGTTCGCTCCTCGGGCTCGACCCAAGTGCGCCGCGCGAAAGTTCGTTCAACGTCAACGGCCTGCCGAGTTCGCAGAACAACTTCATTCTGGATGGCGTGGACAACAATTCGTACGGCACCAGCAATCAGGGCTTTTCGAATCAGGTGGTGCAGGTCTCGCCCGACGCCGTCCAGGAGTTCAAAGTTCAGACCAACAATTACAGCGCTGAGTATGGACGTGCCGGCGGTGCGGTCATCAACGCCTCGCTCCGCGGCGGCACCAACCAACTGCACGGCTCGCTCTACGATTATCTGCGCAACACGAGCTTGAACGCGGTCGGTTTCTTCAAGCCCGCGGCAAATGTGAAGCCGGTGCTGATCCAGAATCAGTTCGGCCTTTCGCTCGGCGGCCCAGTGAAGCGCGACAAGCTCTTCTTCTTCGGCGATTACGAAGGCTTCCGCCGCATCTCCAACTCGCTGCAGTTCGCCACCATTCCGACGCTCGATCAGCGACAGGGAATTCTCGGAATTTCCGTAATGGATCCCACTACCGGCGTGGTCTATCCGAACGGCGTGATTCCGCAGAACCTGATCTCCGCCTTCGCGAAGAAAGTGATGGCCGATCTGCCCGCGCCCGTGACCGGCGGGTCGAACAATTACCAGTCGCTGCCCCGCCGTCAGGATTACAACGACAAGGCCGATTTCAAAATCGACGACACCGTCAACTCCAAGCTCAGCCTCTTCGCCCGCGCCAGCCACCGCAAAGAGAACGACTATATCCCCGGCGTCATTCCCGGCGCCTCCGGTGGTTCCTCGAACGGGCACGTGCGCATCGTCAACCAGCAGCTCACGCTCGGCGCGACGTTCATCCCCGCGGTTTCCGAAATGCTCGAATTCCGGCTTGGCCTGTCGAAGACCAAGGGCGGCAAGACGCCGATCGATTTCGGCGCGCCCGGCATGCTCACCGGCTACGGCATTACCGGCATTCCCGAGGATCCGATCTACTCCGGCGGCTTGAACACTCAGACCATCAGCGGCTATACCGGCCTCGGCCGGCAGAACAGCAATCCGCAGCACCAGGATCCGTTCGTGGTCAATCCGCGCGTGAATTTCTCGAAGATGTTCAGCCGCCACAGCGTGAAACTCGGCTACGAATTTCAGCGCGTGAATACCGAAGTCGAAGACTTCCACCCCAAGTACGGCGAGGACGTCTACAACGGATCTTTCAGCCGTCCCACCGGTGCGGCCGGCAACAATCTGTACAACCTTGCGGATTTCCTGTTCGGCGCGCGCGCCTCGTACAGCATCACCAACACCCAACTGATGCAGTATCGCCAGCGCATGCACTTCACCTACCTGCAGGACGATTGGAAAGTGAATGCGAAGCTGACGATCAACGCCGGCGTGCGCTACGACTACGCCACGCCGCAGTACGAAGATCAGAACCGCATCGTCAACTACGATCCGGCGACCAACAAACTCTATCCGGCGAAATCCGGCGATATCTACGATCGCTCCACCGTGCGCCCCGATCGCAACAACTGGGCGCCGCGCGTCGGGCTGGCGTACTCCTTGAACAAGAAGACCGTCATCCGTTCGGCCTATGGCATCAGCTACATTCACTTCAACCGCATGGGCGGTGAAAATCTGCTGGCCTACAACGGTCCGAACATCGTCACCGTCACCATCAACCAGAAGCCTGCGCAGGGCGTGTGCACGCCGAACCAGGATCCCACCACGTGCTTCCGTCTCACCCAGCAGGGCTATCCCGCGAACCTCGCGACGCCCGCAAACTTCGACCCGAAGACCGGCCGCGTGACCTTCATCCCCAGCGACTACCGCACGCCGTACGTGCAGAGCTGGCACTTCACCGTGCAGCGCGAAATCGCGAAGAACCTGCTGCTCGACGTGGCCTACGTCGGCACGCACGGAACGAAACTCGCAGTGCTCGCCGATTGGAACCAGGCGCGTCCCGCAAAGCCCGGTGAGAACCTGACCGTCGATCAGCGCCGTCCTATCCCCGGCTTCTCCTACATCGAGATCGCGTATAACGGCAATTCGTCGATGTATAACGCGCTGCAGACCAAGATCGAGAAGCGCTACACGAAGGGTCTGTACATCCTGAATTCCTTCACCTGGTCGAAATCGATCGACTACGCGTCCGGCCATCTGGAAACGGCGAACGGCGACAACTCGCGCTGGAATCTCGCCAACGTTCCCGGCGAGCGCGGACTCTCCGGCTACGATCGCAAGTTCAACGACACCCTTACGCTCATCTACAAACTGCCCAAGGGCCACGGTTGGGGTTCATACCTTTACGGCGGCTGGAACGCGAGCATGATCAACTCGCTGTTCAGCGGCCAGCCTGTGAACATCACCTGGAGCCCGGCGGCCACCGCGCTGATCAGCGGCGTTCTCAACTATCGTCCCAACCTGGTCGGCAATCCGAACGTCGATGGCGGCGATCCGAATAACTTCCTTGACAAGAACGCCGTCACTTTGCCCGACGCGCAGCACCCCTACGGCACGATGGGCCGCAACGTCGCCAAGGCGTCGCCCACGTATCAGACCGACGTTCGTCTGCAAAAGGATTTCCCGATGCACTGGGAAAAGTCGAAGATCTCCTTCACCGCGGAGTGCTTCAATCTTTTGAACAAGACAAACTTCCGCTCACCGAACGCCAATCGCTCGAACAGCAACTTCGGGACGATCACCAGCACGTTCCCGGCGCGCATCATGCAGTTCGCGGCGCGCGTTTCGTTCTAGCTGGCTTACTCGTTGCGGCGCGCGGGAAGCCAGCGCTGCTGCCACACGGCGTAGCTCAGAAATCACAACGCCGTTCTGTCCGGGCTCGTTTTCCGCCTCGGTGTAGATTCGCCCCAACATCGGCGAGACGCCGAGCGCGCCGAAGAAGCCGGGGTCTGCGATCGCGCCGACGAATCGCTCGGGCTCGCTATCGCGGCTGTCGAGATTGAACGTCGCGCCTCAAACGCGCCGATCGCCGCGAAGGATTGCGCCTGCGTCCGCCAGTCGTAATAGTTGCCGGGTGCCGCCACCATCTTTGGAATATTGCGCGACGTCGCGGTCTCCCAAACGTTGACCAGGCGATCGCTTTTTGGGAAGGGGAGCGGATGCAGCAGGATGCCGTCCGTGATGCTGAACATGGCGCATGTCGCGCCGACTCCGAGCCCGGTGGCGATGCTCATAGTGGTTACCTCATTAAATGACGTTCGATGAAGCGAACCGTCGCGTTGTATGCCGCGAGCCAACTGCGATGCAGCAGAAAATCGTGGACCTCGTCGGGGATCACCATCTCTTCCATCTCGACGCCCTGTCTGCGCAGCGCATCGGCGAGGATGACGGTTTGATTGAACTGCACGTCCGGGTCGTCGTCGCCCTGAATCAGCAGGACGGGCGAGTGCCACGTTTTCAGGAAGTTCATCGGCGACGATTCGAACGCGATCTTATAATCGGGCTCGGTCACCGGGATACCGAGCTCTTTGGCCCAATCGTGGACGCCGTGGAAATCCACGCCGACCTTGTACATTTCGCTCGCGCGAGCCAGCGCCATCGCGGTGAGATAGCCGCCGTAGGAACCGCCCCACGCGCCGATGCGCGCCGCGTCGACGTCGGAGCGAGTGCGCAGATAGATGCCCGCGCCCTGCACGTCGTTATACTCGCTGGCACCGTTCGCGCCGTAATTCAACGCCTCACGGAACTCCATGCCATAGCCGATTCCGCTGCGGTAGTTGACGCTGAGCACCACGTAGCCGAGGCTCGCGAGGTACTGATTCAGTGCGTACGCGTTTGCGTAGTAGTACATCGGGTGCCAGCCGAGCAGCATCTGGCGGCGCGATCCGCCGTGGAAGAAGACCATCGCGGGCGAGCGTCCGCTGATCGGCCTTTTGGCGGGCAGGAAGAGTTGTCCATGGATCTGGAGCCCGTCGCCCGCGGGGAAGATGACCTGCTGCGGCTTGGCGAGAGGCGTCGGGAAATCGACGGGGATTGCCGTGGGATCGAGATCGCGAATCGAAGCTCCCGTGCGGATTGCGGCGCGCAGAGGACGTTGCGCGTCGGACTTCAGAAATACGAGGACGTTCGGATCGGTGGTCGGTGCGGGCTGACATTCGATGCCCTGTCCCGAGGTGAGCGCCGTGGGTGTGCCGCCCGTCACGGCGACTGTCCAGAGATGGCGGCGGTCGATGTCATCCTGGTTCGACGAGAAGACGATCTCGCGTTTGTTGGTGGCGAGAGCGACGTCTTCTACCTCGAAGGCTCCCGGCGTGAGCAGCGTCGGTTTGCCGCCGTCATTGGCGATGGAATAAAGATGCGCCCAGCCATCGGCCTCCCACGGAAAGACGAGACGATTGCCGTCCGCCCAGAGAATCTGATTGCGTGCGTTGATGCCGCGGAAGACGCTGCCTGCGCCCTCGCGTGCGCGGAAGACTTCGCGTCCCGCGCCGGTCTCCACGCTGGCGATGCGGATCGACCACGGTTCGCCCGTGCGATGCGGCTCGCGGGGCGTGCGAAGTCCGTTGGAAGGGACGCGGAGGAACGCGATGCTGCGGCTGTCGGGCGACCACTCGGGCTCGCTGTCGAAATCGGTGCTCGGGTCGAGGTATCGGAGAGTGGAGGATGCGACTTCGTACACGCCGATCAATGCATGATCGCCGCGCGCGCTGGTGAATGCGATCAGCGTGCCGTCCGGCGACCATGTCGGGCGGCCGTTCCCACCGCGGGCTTTGAAGATCTGAGAAGGCGCGCCATCGAGCGCGGACCACCAGAGTTGTCCACCGCGGACGAAGGCGACTTTGTCGCCCCTGGGAGCAATTGCGGGCGAATGGCCTCCGCCGATTTTTCGCGGAATGCCGTTATTCACCGGGACGATCCAGACATCCTCCGTTGCGCCTGCCGGGTTGAGCGACGGATTGGGCACGCCGTCGCGGCCGTTGGAGGAATCGCCGCGCACGTAGACGATCGATGAGGCGTCGGGCGTGAAGCGGAGTTGACGGAGTTCCTGGCCGTCGTCTTCGGTGTACGCGGTGATTTTGCGCGATCGGTACGACGGAGGTTCGGCGAGCATGATGTTGCGGATGCCCTTCGCGTTGGAGACCCACGCTACCTTCGCGCCTGAAGGTGCGGCGGTGAGTTCTGTCGGGAACGCGGCGCTCAGGAGTCGATCGAGTGTAGGTTGTGCGGACGCAGTCAAGGCGAGGAGAAGCACGCCGAAAAATCGCATGATTCCACTATAGAGGCGAGGGGCCGCTCCGTTGAAGAACGCATTCCAATCAGAGGCGCGACGGGTAGGGAGTCCCATGGGCCTGAGGCCCACCAAAGGCGATGAAGAATCGAGCCCCAATCTGACCGGCCGGGAACATAGGTAACAGTTTTATCCGAGAACATGGGTGACAGTTTTCGGATGTCTGTTTTGAGTTCTTCAGTGATTATAGGAGCAGTCGTAGCGCCTGTGGGAATGTGGTAATCGCG
>JAOAPT010000403.1 GCA_025463045.1 Candidatus Solibacter sp. | reverse complement strand
ACCCGTAGAGGAGGACACGAACAACTTAGGACAAAACTTTAACGGCTTGCGGAAGGCGGCGGATTGCTCTGACCGGGCAGGCTGCCGACGGCCGCGAGCCCGCCGACCGTGGCCGCGGTGGCCACGCCCCCGATGACTGCGATCGTGCCGACACCGATTCCCGCGGCGGTGGCCGCACCGGCAGTAGCGGCGCCGACTCCAGCAGCCGTCGCGGTGGTTGCAGCAGCGGCACCAGTCCCGGCAGCGGCAGCTCCCGCGCCTGCACCCGCCATCACGGCCGCGGCGCCGAGTTTCTTGGCCGTCGCCGCG
Source organism: Candidatus Solibacter sp. (assembly GCA_025463045.1). Lineage (GTDB taxonomy): Bacteria > Acidobacteriota > Terriglobia > Bryobacterales > Bryobacteraceae > Solibacter. Next base: position 3,400 of record JAOAPT010000403.1, on the reverse strand, counting down.
CACCCGCCCTTAGTCACGAGCTTGACACCCGCAACCTTGATCACTTGGCTCGCGCCCGGCACTATGGGGTCGATCGTCTCCGCCTTGCCGCTGATCTCGATCTGGTTGCCGACCTGTTTTTCCAGTTCGCTGCCTTGCAGCTCCAGAATGATGTTGGTGGTCCGTTCGGCAAGAATGAACTTACCCGACTTTTCCAGCAAACAGCCCGAGGCTCTCGTCGGAGCCGAAGCGCCGGCGGCCTGCGGGTCGAACACCAGATTATTGCCCGCAGCCATGCGGGCGACCAGGACTCCGGCGGCATTACTCACGCGCAGGTTGCCCCGCACGGCGGATACCAGGACATTTCGATTGTTCTCCACCTTGATGCGCGCCGAAGAGCCGGGTGCAGCCGAGATGTGCAGCGTACGGGCTTCCAGCTCGAAGCCGTTGGCCGCGTCCATTTCCGCCATTCCCTGCTCCAGCACCAGTCTCTTCTGGAACACCATAGCCCGGGATTCAGCGCCCAACCGCATCTGAAAGCCGCCGTCCAGCTGTAGCTGAGAGCCGGCCTTCGTGGTCTCCACCACGCTGCCGTCGAACAGCGTGCTATTCCCATAGACGGGCGAGTGGTCCACCTGGAAACTTCCATTGGCCACCGCCATCCCGATCGCATTGCCGGACGCCGAAAGCGTCGCCGCGCATCCAATCACCAGCATCATTCCCGTCGCCCGAGCGAGCATTCGAAACATTGAAACCTCCATCGTCTTCACACCTCATATATCGGCGGACCTGGAGGGATCTTTAGCCCGGGCGGACGATTTTCGGAAATTTTCCGGCGGACCTAAACTTCTAGCGCCGGCCTGCCGATCTGGTCTACATGAAGGTCAGGCTGCACATCTTCGCCAAAATAAGCGTGATCCCGCGCTTTGCCGCCTGCCTGCTGCTCGCCGTATCTTCTTATTGGGCCGCCAAGCTTGCGTGGGCAGACCACCTGTCTCGGGACCTCCAACCGGCGATTCGCGAGCGCGCCCAGACGCTTGCCCCGGTAATCGCAGCCTTTTCGGAACGGCTGGCGGAGCGGCGCGAAGACCTGCTCCTCAATTCCCTGCCCGACCGGTGGAACGCGGCGGAGCTCGACACGGAGAACGCGGATCGCCTGATGCAACTCGCGACCCGAGCCGAACTTGCCGGCGAGTACTCGATGGCTGAACGCAGCCTGCTGGCAGCCGCCGGACGCAGCCGCCTCTATCAACCGAAGTATCTCCTGGCTCAATATTATTTCCGCCGGCGCAACGCAGGCCCGTTCTGGACCTGGGCGCGCGCCGCCCTGGAATCGTCCTACGGGGATATCATGCCGCTACTCGATCTCTGCTGGCGGGAGCGGCCAGACGCGGCATGGCTGGCGAACGATGTGCTGCCTCCGCGTCCGGCGCTGATCCGCCAATACCTCACCTTCCTGATTCGACACGAGCAATGGGAGGCGGCCTTCGTCGAGGCGCGCCGCATCGCCGCCTCTCCGCACGCGGCCGACCAACCCGTGCTGTTGGACTACTGTGATGCCCGCCTGGCGAAATCGTCCGCCGGCGATTCCCTTGAGATTTGGAACGCGTTGTGCCGTCCCCTGTTGCTCCGCGAAGAGCCGTTGGACCCCTCGCGCAGCCGCCTTGTTACCAATGGCGAGTTCCTGCACACCGCCTCCGGCCATGGCTTCGACTGGCGGCTCACCGGCCAGAACGGACTCCGTTGCGACACCGGAAACGGTGAAATGCGATTGACTTTTTCGGGACATCAGCCGGAGCGCTGCCCGATCGCCTGGCAGTACGTCCCCTTGGAACCGGGAGCGAGCTACCGCCTCCGCTACGACGTGCTCGGAACGGACCGCGACGCCGCCCGCTGTCTCACGTGGGAAGCGCCGGACTCCGGTCTCGCGCTCCAGCCTGACGGCACGGCAATCGTAACCGCGCGCGGCGATCTGGGGCGCATCGTTCTGCTCTACCAGCGCCCGGTAGGTGCAACGCGCCTGCAAGGCTCGGTCACGATCACCCGCGTTCGATTGGAGCGAATGCCATGAACCCCGTCGCCATCTTCGCCGCCTGCCTGCTCTGGGGAATCCTGACCATTTGGGTCGCGGATTGGTGGCCGTGGAGCCTGTTTCAGCTCTCCATATTTTTCCTCGCCGGCTGGCGGGTGGCTCACGCCCGGAAACTTCGCGTAACCGGCGCCGCCGCCGCGCTGGCCGTAGCCGCATGCTGGCCGCTGGCACAACTTGCGTTCGGCCAGACCATTCAACGCGGCGCGACCTGGCTCGCAACGCTCAACTGGTGGACCTTCCTGATCGTCTTTCTCGTAGCGGCGGACCTCTGCGCCGAGGCGCGCGACCGGCGCCGCTTTCTCCGAGTCATGGCGTGCAGCGGCATGGCGCTCGCCGCGTTCTCGGTAGCGCAGAACTTCGGCTCGCCGGCCAAAATCTTCTGGCTCTTCCCGAGCGGCTACCTCGAGGGCGTGATGGGTCCGTTCGTCAACCGCAATCAGTATGCGGCCTGGGTCGAGCTTCTGCTGCCGGTAGCGCTCTACCTCGCCGCGACCGAACGCCGGAAGGCGCTCTACGGGACGGCCGCCGCGATCCTCTTGGGCTCGGTGATCGCCTGTGCGTCGCGCGCCGGATCGGCGCTCGCGATCGCCGAAGTTCTCGCAGTAGCGTTGGCGCTTGCCGCCAGGCGCGCCGCTCCACGCCGCGCGCTCGCCCTGTGGTCTCTGCAGTTCGCCTTGTTCGCGGCCCTCGCCATCGGCGTCGTCGGATGGCAGGGATTGCGCGACCGGATGTTGAACGGCTCCGACGAAGTCTTGCGTGTCGACGCGGTACGCGCGTCGGTGGCGATGGTGAAGGACCGTCCGTGGACCGGCAGCGGCTTGGGAACGTGGGCGGAAATGTACCCCAGATATGCGGGTCTGGATACCGGCGTCGTCGTCAACCAGGCGCACAACGATTGGGCGCAGTGGGCGGCGGAGGGCGGACTGCCGTTCGTCGCTTTGATGATGATCTTCGCCGTGCTGTTGTGGAAACCCGCGTTTCGGTCGATTTATGGGATCGGGGTGGCCGCCTTTCTGCTCCACGCCCTGGTGGATTACCCGATGCAGCAGCGTCCGGCGCTAGCGGCGTGGTTCTTCGCGGTCGCCGGGGCCGCGTACGCACGGAACAGCGCAGCGCAAGGCGAATAGGATGACGCACTACGAAGAACTTGGGCTTCCCGCCGGGGCCTCGCGCGAGGAGATCCGGCGCGCGTATAAGCACCTGGTGCGCCTGCTCCATCCCGACCAGTGCCCGGAAGAGAACACGCGCCGCCTTGCCGACCTGCAGATGAAGCGGCTCAACGCGATTCGCTCGGTCCTGATGGACCCGGAGTCGCGCGCGGCTTACGAT
>JAOAPT010000365.1 GCA_025463045.1 Candidatus Solibacter sp. | reverse complement strand
GCGGTAAGTCACTTACTAAGTCAAAAATGTAAGACGATTTGATTTGTTGTTTTATTTACGATCAAGCAAAAAATATTTTCCTAAAACGAAATTCGCGTTCCCAACTGGAAGGCCCGAGGGCCGCCGGTACCGAAAATATTGCTGAAACGCGCGGTCGGCTGGCCGAAACTCGGGGCCAGCAGGTTGTCGGCATAGCCGGAGAGGTTGGCGGTATTCAGGACGTTGAAGACCTCGCCGAAGACCTGCCATTCCAGGCGTTCTTTGTAGCGGATAAGCTTGGTCACGCGCAGATCCTGCGAGTTGAAGATGTGCCCCGTCTCGAAGTTCTGCGGCAGAGTGACGGTCGGGAAAGTCTGTGTCGGATTGGGCCCCTTCTTGCCGGCATAGGTCTGATTGTACTGATTGACCAGGCGAACGAGATCACTCTTGCCGAGACCGAAGTTGAACTGGTTGGTGCCCGAGCCGGGGAGCAGGAATTCGTCGATGCCGGTGCCGTAGAAATCGGCGCCGGTGATGATCGGCTGGAAGGGCTGGCGGGTGTTGAAGCTCGAGATGAAGCTGACCTGGAAGCCGCCGGGGATCTCCACCATGCCGGAGATATTGAGCACGTGGCGCGGCGATGACGGGCCGACGTTTTGCATCCAGTTGTTCAGATTCGTGATCGGCGTGTCGAGCAGATTGAGGCCGTAGATGTTCTGATCGCTCTGCAGCGCGTAGGCGACGCCGACCGAGTGGTGATGGCTGAACCGCTTGTCGGCGCGGACCAGCAGCGCCTTGTACGTTCCGTTGCCGCCGCTGATGGTGGCCTGGATCGGGCCGTTCGAGCAGTTGACGCCGGGTACGGTGGCGACCGCCGGAGCGCACGCCGGGATGACCGGGCCGGCGATCGAGTTGTAGTGATTGAGATCGACGCCGCGGAGCTTTTCGTGGATGTAGTGGCGGAAGGCGAAGTCCGCGGTGACGGCGAAATCGCTGGTGACCTGGCGCTGCATGCCGATGCTGAGGTGCTGCGCCTGCGCGGGAACGAAATCCTTCACGAACAGATCGCTGCCGGTCTTGAAGACGTCGATGTTGCGGAGCGTGAGGTCGGTGTTGTTGGGATTGACATGAAGCTGCGCGATGGCAGCGGCGCGGATAGCGGGCAGGATCAGGTTCAGCAGATTGCCGGAGAAGGGCGTCGGCACGCGGATATCGAGCGGCGCGCCCGCGGGCAGACCGGGGACGGGGATCGGGTTGGGGACGATCGAACTGGGCAGCGGCAGGTAGCCGGTGCCGAGCGGACCGAGGTAGGCGCGCTCGACGAGGCGCGTTTCGATGTTCAGCGTGTCATAGAAGATGCCGCCGCCGCCGCGGATCACGGTCTTACCGCCGGGCAGCGTCCACGCAAACCCGGCGCCGGGAGTGAAACGCAGGTACGCGTGTTCTTCCTTGCCGAGCCCGTTGGCGCCGAAGATGGGCGCCAGCAATTGCGGCTTGGTGATGTCGTGATTGAGCGCGTTGCTTTCGAAGGACCAGGCGAGGCCATAGTTGACCGTGAAGCCGGGTTTCAGTTTCCAGGTGTCCTGCCAGTAGACGTGGAAAAGGCGGTCGTGATCGGCCTGATCGCGCTGGAAGGCGGGAGGCTGATTGACGTCGCCGACGCCGAAGATAAAATTCTTGAGCGGCAGGGCGAAGACATCGGTGACGGTCTTGAAGGTCGTGGGCACGAGCGCGGTGAGCGCCGGATTGAGCTGGCGAACTTCCTGCGGGGAGAAGAGCGTGATCGCGGCCGGCGCGTCGAGCGTGTAGGTGCCGGTTCCCTTGAGGAATTCGATTTCGCCGCCGAACTTGAAGCGATGCGTGCCGCGCTGCCAGGTCATGTTGTCGGCGAAAATGTGGCGGCGAACGAGGCGGCTCTGCGGAGAGTTGGTCTGATTGCCGAAGGCGACGCCCGCGCCTTCGACGAGGACGTGCGGTCCGCCGAGCCCGATACAATCGGGGCACTCGGCGGCGGTGGGCGGCGCATTGTGATTGCTCCAGAACGTGGTGGAGTAGCGGAATTCGTTGACGAGCGTGGGGCGCAGCGTGCTGATCAGCGAGAAGACGCCGGAGTCCGCCCAGTTGATATTGCTTTCCCAGGCCGACGGCATGGAGTTGATCTCGCGCGGCGCGAAGGTGTTGTTGCCGTCGTGGGAGTAGCGGACGAAAGCGGTGTTGGCGCTGTTGATACGGTAATCGAGGCGCGCGTTGACCAGGTCTTCGTGCTTGGGGCTGGCGGTAACCCGCGCCAGAGCGGCGAAGGCCGGATCGGTGGGCACGCTGGTGAAGACGCCGCGCTGATTGTTGTGTTCGTAGGCGGCGAAGAAGAAGAGCTTGTCCTTGATCACGGGGCCGCCGACCCAGACGCCGCTCTGGCGTCGCGCGAAGAAGGGATCCGAAGCGAGCGGATCGCGCTGCAGGCCGGGATAGGCGGCCATGTGGTGATCGCGGAAGAAGAAAAATCCGCTGCCGTGGAGCTGGTTGCTGCCGGTGCGGGTGACGATGTTGATGGAGCCGGCGGCGGTGATGCCGGTGGAGAGATCGAAATTGACACTGGAGATCTGAAATTCCTGCACGATCTCCTGCGAGAAGTTCTGCTGCGTGCCGCCATCGACGGCGTCGTTGACGCGCGCGCCATCGACGGCGATGCGGGTGCGGTCTGGGTCCCCGCCGAGGATGGAGACGTCCATCGCGCGGTTATAATCGCCCTGGTAGTTGCTGGAGACGGTGACGCCGGGCGAGAGGAAGGCGAGTTGGAGGAAGCTGCGGCCGTTGAGCGGGAGCTGCTGAATCTGCTGGCGGGTGATCAGCTGATCGACGGAGTGGCTTTCGACTTCGATCTGCGGATTGACGGTCTCGACGGTGACGGTGTCCTTCTGTTCGCCGACCTGCAGGTGCGGATCGACTGTGGTGACGGTACCGGTCGAGACGACGGCCTTGACGGAGACGCTGTGAAAGCCCGGCGCTTCGACGCGCATGTCGTAGGTGCCGGCCGAGAGCGACGGCACGCTGTACTGCCCGCTCTGATTGCTGATCAACCGGCGCTCGAACGCGGTCGCGGCGTTCTTGACGTTGATCGAAGCGTTGGGCACGACGCCGCCCGAGGCGTCGTACACGGTGCCGGCGATTTCGCCGGTAGGTGCCTGCGCCAACAAGAGCGCGCTAGTGCTTAAGAGAAAAAACAGGATCCTCAGCAAACGTTGCATTTGGCTATTCAGACACAGTATGTAACAGAAGGCAAGCGGCAGCGGAAATCGGACTTTGGCAGGCGGAGTGCTTACAACAAATGCGGAGAGGGAAGGAGCCTATTATGTTCTTGGTGCTGTTCATCGTATTGCTCGCCATGTGGTTGCTCGGATTCACGGCGTTCCACGTGGCAGGCGGGTTAATTCATCTGCTGCTGATCGTGGCGTTCATTTCCTTGATCGTCCACTTGTTTCAAGGCCGCCGAGCGATCTGACCGTCGCGGGGGGCGGCAACCCCGCCCCTGCGATGCATTGAGATGCAGGAATTTCACTGGGTTTTCTTCCGCGGTATTTTGGCGAGAAGCGCATAGGGCGGTAACGGTTACATGAGCCGCTTGAGCCGGGCCGCGAGTTCGAGGGGATTGAACGGTTTGACGACGTAATCGTCGGCGCCGAGTTCGAAGCCGCGTAGAATATCGCGTTCCTGCTGACGAGCTGTAAGCAGTATGACCTTGACCGCATTACCGGAATCGCGGATTCCGGCGAGGACTTCAAAGCCGTTCATCCCAGGCATATTGACGTCGAGCACGGCGGCCTGCGGGCAGCGCTCGCGGATAAGCGCGAGGGCTTCCGGCCCGCTGGCGGCGGCGCGGCAATTCATGCCGAGACTTTCGAGTGTGCTGCGAACGATCGCCACGACGTTCGCATCGTCGTCTGCAATCACAATCTCTGGGTACGCGATCTCTGGACACGCGGAGAGTGGCGATCGCGCGGCGACTAGCGCGCTGGGGACAACGCGAGCAAGCGCGAAGCTGAGGCGCATGACGACTTCCTCGGGCTGCCAGCCATCGATCAGAAATTCGCAGGCGCGCGTTTGGACGGCCGGCGGCAGCGCGATCAGGTCGTCGCGCGTGCCGACGAGGACGAGCGGCAGCCGGCCAGCGAAATCGGGCTGCAGCCAGGGGAGGTTGCGCGTCTCTTCGCGGACGTGCACCATGACCACGCTGCACTCGTGGATGGACTCGGAATCCGCCGGCTCATCGGCCGCAAAGAGGCGCGGAAGAGCGCGCACCTTTTCGCAAGCGACGCAGATGCGCTCGGCTTCCTCGTCGGCGAAGCCCACGAGGGCGATGCGCTTACGTTCCAGTGCCTGAGCGATGGCGGGAGGGATCGGGGTGTCGGCCGCCTCGCGCGGCCCGGCGAAGGCCTCGGCGAGAGCGCTGAGGACGATGCGCAGATCGGCCTGGGTCCAGGCGGGTCGGGCGAGCAGCGCCTCGGCGTTGCGCGCACGTTCGCCGAGTTCCGGGTAGCCGAGCGCGCCGGCGGAACCGGCCCATTGATGGAAGTGACGCGCGGCGCCTTCGCCGTCCCACGCAGAGCCGGCGAATTCCATCATGCGCCGCACTTGGCGCAGGCCGTCGGTGAGGAAGGTGCGGCGAAGGCTCTCCATCTCGGGACCTGCGAGCGAGAGTCCGGCGGGCGCGCCGCCATTCGCGCTACCTTCAGACGACTGGGGTGGATCCGACGGGATCGTGGCCCCATCGATAAAGGTGCGCAGGCGCGCGCCGAGCGTTCTTGTGTCGATTGGTTTGCCGATGAAGCCGTCGCAGCCCGCTTCGAAGGCCTGCTGCTCGCAGCCTTGCTCGACAGCCGCGCTGAGGACGACGATTCGCAGGTCCCGCGTGCGGGTCTCTTCGCGAAGTTGGCGCGTCATTTCAAGTCCGCTCATGCCGGGGAGTTGAATGTCGACAAGGACGAGATCGGGGAGGGTGGTGCGGAGTGTCATGAGCGCCTGCTCGGCGCTGGTTGCGAGAATGACGCGGTAGCCGTCACTGCGCAGCACCGCGGCTGCGAGCTTCAGATTGACTGCTGAATCGTCCACCACAAGGATGGTTTCGCCCGCCATGAAGTTTGAGAATACCTCCGAATGCGTAGGGTAGCAATGATCACGGACGGTGATCACCGGAGGGTGGAGGCAATCCGGCGATCTGAAAAGAGGGCGTGCATCTCTTCGTATATAGCGCTAAAGTGTTGACGTGAAGAACCCCAGGTTCGACTCTTCCCGGCGCCGCTGGCTGGCGGCCCTCCCGGCGGCTGCGACCGTCCCATTGTTCGCGCAGGCTCCCGCGGCGGGAAGCGGGGCGCGCATTTTCAATGTCCGCGATCACGGCGCGAAGGGCGACGGCCAAACGCTGGATACGGCGGCGGTGCAGGCCGCGGTCGACGCGTGCGCGGCGGATCGCGGAGGCGTGGTGCTGATTCCGGCGGGCGATTTCCTGGTGGGGACGCTGGAATTGAAGAGCAACGTGACGCTGCGAGTGGCGGCCGCGGGGCGCCTCCTGGGCAGCGGCAAGTCCGGCGATTTTTCGGCGGGCAAGGGCGTGCCTCCGGGCAATGGCAACGTCGTGATGCTCTACGCGGTGAACGCCGAGAACGTGACCATCGAAGGGCCGGGCACGATCGATGGACAGGGTCAGTTGTTTTACACCGGAAAGGGCGACAACACTGGTCCCGGCGGGAATTCCGCGGAAGGATACCGCGAGCGGCCGCACCTCGGCATCTTCTACCGCTGTCGCAATCTGGTGGTGCGCGATGTCTTCCTGACGCGCAGCGCTTATCATTGCGTGCGGATTCTGGAGTGCCGGTACGTGCGGCTCGACGGCGTGCGGATTCACAATCGCGTGAACCTGAACAACGACGGCTTCCATTTGAACAGCAACCAGTACGTCAACATCGTCAACTGCAACATCCAGTGCCAGGACGATGCGTGCGCGCTGTTCGGAAGCAATCAGTTCGTCACGGTGACGAATTCGAGTTTCAGCACGCGGTGGTCGATTTTCCGGTTCGGCAACGGGGAGAGCGAGAATATCACGATTTCGAATTGCCTGATCTACGATACGTACGGCTGCGCGATCAAGATCCGCGTGGGCGCCGGGGCGCGCCTGGAGAACGTCTCTTTCGCGAATCTGGTGATGCGCAACGTGACGGGGCCGATTTCAATCGGCCTCGATTCCAACTACCGGCGGGCGGCGAATGCGACTCCGCGGCCGAAGGGAGTGATCCGCAATCTGACGTTCCAGAATATCCGGGCCTCAGTGGTGGCGGTCGGCGGGCAGTACGCGGACATGCCGTTCAAGAATAGTTTCCGGCCGGGCGAGACGCGATCCTGCATCACACTGAATGGTGTGGGTGACGACTATCTGGAAGGCATCACGTTCAACGGCGTCCACGTGACGTACGGCGGCGGCGGCACGGCGGACGAGGCAGCGCGGCGCGATGTGCCCAAGATGGCGGGCGAATATTTCGAGGTCGGCACGCTACCGGCGTATGGACTGTATGCGCGCAATGTCCGCGGACTCTCGCTGACGGACGTGCGGTTCGAGGTGGTCGAGCCCGATCTTCGTCCGGCGATGGTCCTCGATCACGTGCACGATGCGACCGTGAACGGGTTTGCGGCGCAGGGGAATGCGAAGGCGGAGGTGCTCCGCTGCAGCGATTGCGAGGACGTGCTGGTGACGGCCGCGAAGGTGCTGACGCCGGCGGCGGCTTTCGTCCAGGTGGATGGCGCGGGCAATCGTGGAATCACGGTCGACGGCGGGGATATTGGGAAGGCGGCGGAGGCGGTGCGGGGAGAAGGAAAGAGCGCGGTGAAGGTTCGGGGGTAGACGGGCGGAGCCACACTCGTTGAAGTGCAAACGCTCAATCGGAGCCGCGACCTGACGATCGCGGCTCCGCTTGGTGTGTCGCTTGGTTAGCGGTTGTACTGCGGGTACTGATTGTAGTTCGGCTGCTGCTGATACTGCTGCTGATACTGGGGCTGCTGCTGCACGCAGTTGGGATTCGGAATCCAGTTGCCGTACTGGTCGTATCCACCGGGCGAACAAGCTTGCGGCACGGCCTGAGGCGCGGGGGCCGGTCCTACGCTGTAGTTCGGATCGTAGCCATAGCCGGGGTCGCCGTAATCATAGTAAGCGGGCGGAGAGCTGTAGGCCGGATCGTAGTAGTAATACGGATCGGCGTAGCCGTAGGGCAGACCGAATCCGAGATAGATCCCGCCGCGATTGTAGTATCCGCGATATCGTCCGCCGTAGAAGCGGGGATAACTGTAGCCGCCGCGATAGCCTGAATAGCCGCGGAAACCTTCGTGTCCACGGTAGGCCTCACGTCCTCCGTAGAAGTGGTTTTCACCCGAGAATCCACGCTGCGCATAGCTTCGGCTGCCGCCTGAGAAGCTCTGCCCGCCGCGATTGCCTGAGAAGTTCTGGCCTCCGCGATTGCCGGAGAAACTCTGGCCGCCGCCGCTGCTGCGTCCGGTCATTCCGTGTCCCGAGTACCCGCCGCCACCGCCCCGGCTGCCTCCGGACCCACCTCGATGCTGCGCCAGGCTAACTGCCGGCGTGGCCGCTGAGAGCAGCGTGCCGATGACAAACGCGGTCGATGCGAAGTTTCTAAGCATGTCCGAAGGTCCCCTTTTCCCTTACACTCTGTTGGATGCGGCGAACGGTCAGCAGGTTCTGGTACGGCGTTCATTCTGAACGATAAATAATCTCGGACCCGGAAACGTGATGATCGATACTGTCGCTTCATGCGCGCCGGTACCGGTATGAAGTGCATCATGCGACTCGCCGTTTTCTTGTGCTGTTTGCGTTCGTTGCGGCCCTGCTACCCGGCCATCACGCCGAGTCGATGCCTCCGAATAGGAAGGCTCCCGCCGGCCCGTCTGCGCCTGCCGGGTTATGCCCGGCCCTTCGTCGACCACGGGGCCGTTCTGGCTACTCGACAGTGACCTTGGTGCCCTTATGGTCCTCGTGGCGCGAGAGGTGATCGATGCGTTCGTCGATCAGGCTGCGCAAGCCCTTGAGGAACTCGACTCGGGAGTGGCGGAAGTGATCGCGGGTGGCTTCCGTCCACACCCGCTCCAGCATCGGCATCGCGGTCGTGCAAAAGAAACAGCCGGCGTCGTGTACGTGCCCTCCGGCGGCGGATCCGGTCGTCGTTTTTTCGTCCATCTCAGGTCTCCTTCATTTCGACGGTCAATACCCTATTCTCCAACTTTGCGCGTCCGGGGGTAAGGGACGCCATGGAGGTCGGCAAGCCGATATGGCGGCGCAGCGTGCCGATTTCGACGACCAGTTCGTCGCCCTTCTTGAAAAGGCCGATCTCGCCCTTGGCGGCGAATGGCAACTGGAGGCGCACCTCGTAGCGGCCATCGGTTTTGATAAAGGTGTACGGCGCCTCAGTGCGGGTGATCGCGGCTGGATCCTCCTGGCCATCGTAGAGCGAACGGGCGAGCTCTTCGAGGCGTTCGCGGCCCAGCACTTCATGGGTAAACAGCGGGACGCGCTTGACGGCGACGGGCGCGAAGTACGAATCGATCTCTTCCAGGATCTTGCCCTGCGAGGCGCGCCATTCCTGGAAAAAGGCATCGGTAACCTCGCTCGGCAGGACGCGGTTGACGATGATGCCGTCGACGGTGAGTCCGTGCAGGGAGAAGTAAACGAAGGCGCGCTGGGTTTCGCGGAGCACCATACGTTCCGGGTTCGTGACCAGACGGACGCTGGTGATGTTGGGGTCTTCGAGCAGTTCGCCGATCCCGTCGAGGCGGCTGAAGAGGTCCTTGATATTGCCGAAGTAGCTGTCGGGCGGGAGTTCTACAGGTGAGACGCGGTTGGCGAGCGGGCGTACGGCCTTCATGATGCCGCGCTGGAACGGGAAGATGTGCTTCATGTACCACTCGAGAGTGGTCGGCATGCTGACGAAGCGCATGGATTCGGCGGTCGGCGCGCAATCGAGCACGATCACGTCATAGCGATCTTCACGGCGGAACTGGTTCACGTACATCATGGCGCTGAGTTCTTCCATGCCGGGAAGGATGGCCAGTTCTTCGGCCTCGACGTCGCTGATTCCGGTGGTGCGCAGGACGCTGATGACGTAGGACGAGATTTCGCGCCAGTGGCGCTTGATCTCCTTCTGAATGTTGACCTCGTGGATTGCCAGGGTCTTGTCGATCGCCAGCGGATCGCCGGTGCTGCCGTGGAACAGGGACGTTTCCAGGTCGAAGGAGTCGGCCAGACTATGAGCGGGGTCGACGCTCATGATGAGGGTGCGGTATCCGCGGCGGGAGAGTTCGAGACCTGTGGCGGCGGCGAGACTGGTTTTTCCGACGCCTCCTTTGCCGCTGAAAAGAAGGATACGCATATCCTGATCTTACCGCCCCCTCTAGGCCCCGATGCCGAAAAGGGCGTAGTATTTGGCCGGCAGGTGCGTGGGACGCATCGCGCGCGAGACGAAAACGTGGCGGGTCGAGCCGGTGGCAAGGCGGCGATCGTCGGCGGCGAGACGCATCTCGTACGCGAAGGTCACCATTCGGGTGTTGGCGGACTCGATTGAGGTTTGCACGATGACTTCGTCGTCGAAGCGCGCGGGAGAGCGATAGCGGCAGTTGGCTTCGGCGACTGCGAGGAAGATGCCGTCTTCGATCTCCATATCCTTGTAATTGAAACCGCAGGCTTTGCAGAGATCGACGCGGCCGACCTCCATCCACACGAGGTAATTCGAATAATAGACCACGCCCATCTGGTCGGTTTCCGCATAACGGACGCGGAGGCGGGATTCGGTAACCGGGGTCATTTCGAAGAACGATTGTAACTCAGCGCAACCGGAAGGCCGCCTGGAAGCGTCTGTTAGACTGAGGTTTATCGGTCTGAACATGCGTGCGCGAGTTCTGTTTTTCGGGATGCTGAAGGATATCGTGGGCAAGTCGGTGGAGGACGCCGAGTTTCCACAGGGGACCGACCTGCAGTCGGTTTTCGAGCTCTACCGCGGACGGTATCCGCGCTTGGGCGAGCTCGCGCGCTCTATTGTAATCGCGCGAAATCAGGAGTTTGCAGACCGGACCACGCTTTTGGCGGATGGCGATGAAGTGGCCTTCCTGCCACCGGTCTCGGGCGGTCGGAATACCGATCCGCTGGAAATCGTTGACGCCGGCCATTATTTCGCGCTGACGCGGCATGCGATCGACACGCGCGCCGTGATCGCGCGACTGATGACGGGCGCCGAGGGCGCGGTGGTCACCTTCGAAGGCACGGTCCGCAACAACACGAAGGGCCGTCCGACGCTCTGCCTGGATTACGAGTGCTACGAATCGATGGCGCTCAAGATGATGGCGCAAATCGGACGCGAAATCGCCGCCTCCTACGAAGTCGGACGAGTGGCGCTGGTGCACCGGTTGGGGCGGATGCTGGTGGGGGAAACCAGCGTGGCGGTAATCGTTACCGCGCCGCACCGGCGTCCCGCGTTTGAAGCTTCGCTCGAAGGCATCAACCGGCTGAAGAAAGTGGTCCCGATCTGGAAGAAGGAATACTTCGTCGACGGTGAGGTCTGGGTAGAGGGAGAGTGGGATGAGAACGTTCCGGTTGCCGGCTAGCGCGGTACTCGCGTCGGCGCTGGTAGCGGGCGTGCTGCTCGCTCAGCAAGGAACCGTTTTCCGCACCAATGTGAGTCTGGTGCGCGTGGTCGCCACCGTGAAGACCGCGGCCGGGCAGATTGTCGGCACCCTCTCGAAAAACGATTTCGACGTCTACGATAACGGGGTCAAGCAGAATATCTCGACGTTCGAACACCAGACGGACCAGAAGCTCTCCGTCGTGCTGCTGGTCGATACCAGCGGATCCACCGCCAAGGAATTGAAGTACGAGTCCGATTCGGCGTCGCGCTTTTTCCACGCGCTGTTTGCCGAGGGCAATCTCGAGGACAGAGCGGCGCTGTACACCTTTAATTGGGAGGTGCGGGAGCAGCAGCCCTTTTCGCGGGATCTGCGAGCCTTCGACAACCGTCTGAAGATCATGCACGGGGAGGCTGGAACGGCGATGTACGACGCCGTGTATCTGGCCGCCCAGAAACTCGAATCGCGCGAAGGCCGGAAGGTCATCGTGGTGGTGACGGATGGCGGCGATACGGTCAGCAAGCTGTCCGTTCAAAAGGCTCTAGAGGCCGCGCAACTGGCGGATGCGGTGATTTACGCGATCGTCGTGGTGCCGATCACGAATGAAGCCGGCCGCAACATCGGTGGGGAGCATGCGCTGGATTTCATGGCGAAGGGCACGGGCGGGCGCACCTTCCTGCCGACCGTCGGCGCGGAGTTGGACAAGGCCTTTACGGACATCATCACCGAGCTGCGCACACAGTACCTGCTCGGCTTCTATCCGCAAAACGTGCCGCCCACGAAGAAGGCGTTCCATTCGCTGGAAGTACGCGTGAAATCGCCGGATTTGCGGGTGTCGGCGCGCAACGGCTATTATGGGGAGGTCGAGGGCGGGGCAACCGGATCGCCGGAAGACCGCATCTCTGTCTCGCCGAGCCGGGCAGCACCCGACCAGCAGACGACGAAGAAAAAGCGTTAGGAGAAGGATTACGCCACCACAAGGAAAATCCGCGCGCGCGCCGGAACAAACGTTTGAAGAAGCGAAATATCTCAAACAGTTGATCGAGAACGGCAAGAAGGTCCGCGTGAAGCTGGCCGATGGCGAGGAAGTGGTCGGTACGATCGAGTATTACGACCAGTCCTTCATCCGGCTGACCCGCGAGGGCGAGGCCAACCTTTTCATCTTCAAACACGACATCAAATATCTGGCGGAAGAGTCGTAGCGCGTGGGCTATCTGGAGACGGCCGTAGAGATTGCGCGCGAGAGCGGCGCGCTGTTGGCGAACTACTTCGAGCGCCGCGTCGCCTTCGAACTGAAGGGCGATTTCGATCTGGTGACGGAGGCCGATCGCGCCAGTGAAAAGCTGGTGGTGGAGCGGCTCCGCTCGCACTTTCCCTCGCACTCCATCGTCGCCGAAGAGGGCGGCGGGCACG
Source organism: Candidatus Solibacter sp. (assembly GCA_025463045.1). GTDB lineage: Bacteria > Acidobacteriota > Terriglobia > Bryobacterales > Bryobacteraceae > Solibacter. The sequence continues at coordinate 134 of JAOAPT010000365.1, read as the reverse complement.
AAGGCGCTTCGGAGTATCGCTGGTATGTGGACCCGCTCGATGGAACCACCAATTTCGCGCACACCTTCCCGATGTTTAACGTGACGCTCGGTCTGGAGCACGCGGGCGAGATGATCGCCGGCGTGATCTACGAT
>JAOAPT010000364.1 GCA_025463045.1 Candidatus Solibacter sp. | reverse complement strand
GCCTCACTACAACCGCTAAGCGCGAGGGTGACACCTGGGTGCTCAACGGCCAGAAGAAGTGGATCGGCAACTCCCCCTGGTGCGACATCACGGTCATCTGGGCTCGCGACTTGGCCGACAACGAGGTCAAGGGATTCATTGTCGAGAACAAGACGACACCCGGCTTCACGGTGGAAAAAATTCAGAACAAGATTGCGCTGCGTGTGGTCCAGAACGGGCTGATCACGTTGGACAACTGCCGTGTGTCCGAAGAGAATCGATTGCAGGCGGATACCTCTTTCCGCGACACCGCGAAGGTGCTGCGGATGACGCGCGCCGGCGTCGCCTGGATGTCGACCGGCTGCGGCATGGGCGCCTATGAGCATGCTCTCGCCTACGCGCAAACACGCGAGCAGTTTGGCAAGCCTATTGCGAAATTCCAACTGGTGCAGGACCTGCTTGCGAAGATGATCGGCAACATTACCGCCTCGCAGTGCATGGCGGTTCGCCTCTCCCAAATGCAAGATGAGGGAAAGCTGAAGGACTACCATGCGTCGTTGGCCAAAGCATTCTGCACCGTGAGACTGCGGGAGACCGTAGCATGGGCGAGGGAAGTGCTCGGCGGGAACGGCATCGTTCTCGACTATCAGGTAGCCCGATTCTTCTGCGATGCCGAAGCAATGTACTCGTACGAGGGCACGCGGGAGATGAACACGCTCATCGTCGGCAAAGCCATCACCGGTTTTAGCGCATTCGTGTAAGAGGCACATGCCATGAAGCGTGCCGTAGAACCAGCCTTAGACCTGACAGTTCCGGAGGTGCAGCCGTACGGGACTACAGTCAGGGCCTTGAGCGCGCTCCAGCACTCGGAGCCGGTCATCGAAGTGCTCAACCAGATTCTGGGCGACGCCCTTACTCTTCGCGATCTATACAAGAAGCATCATTGGCAGGTATCGGGGCCCACCTTCTATCAGCTCCACTTGCTTTTCGATAAGCACCATGAGCAGCTTGCCGATCTGGTCGATCTGATCGCTGAGCGAATTCAGATTCTCGGCGGTATCAGCGTTGCGATGGGCGCCGATGCGGCCGAACTGACCCGCATCCCGCGGCCTCCCCGCGGACGAGAGACTCCTGCGGCGCAGATTGCGCGCCTGCTTGCGGCCCACGAGATTCTGATTCGCGGTGTTCGTGACGGCGCTCGAGTGGCCGCCACTCACGGGGATGACGGCACCAACGACGTACTAATTGGTGGTGTGCTCCGCACGAACGAAATGCAGGTTTGGTTTCTGTCCGAGCACCTGGCCGTGGCACCGCCATCTGAGTGTGCATGACCGAGGACCACATGAACAAGCCCAAAACAGCAGTTATAAGGAGAATCTGATGAGTCAACTCACAACTACAGCTTTGTCACTCGAAACCGTCCTGTATGAGAAGAGGGGCGCCATCGCGTATGTGACGCTCAACCGCCCGAAAGTTCTCAATGCTCTGAACAAGGCCGCCGTCGCGGACTTGAAAGCGGCTTTCGAGGACGCTCGGGACGATGCAGCAGTCCGCGGCGTCATCATAACCGGAGCTGGCGATAAGGCGTTTATCGCCGGTGCGGATATCAACGAAGTCGCGACCGATACGCCAGTAGAAGCGAAGGCGAAAACCCTGCACGGCCAGGGCGTGATGGATCTCATCGAGAATCTTGGGAAGCCCGTCATCGCCGCCGTCAATGGCTTTGCCCTCGGAGGCGGCTGCGAAACCGCACTAGCCTGCACAATCCGGTTGGCCTCCGAAAGCGCTAAGTTTGGCCTGCCCGAAGTAAAACTCGGAATCATGCCGGGCTATGGCGGCACGCAGCGCCTTCCACGCTTGGTTGGGAAGGGGGCCGCCCTGCAACTCATACTGACTGGCGCGATCATCAGCGCACAAGAGGCCTATCGCATCGGTTTGGTCAATGAGGTGGTGCCGGGCAACGAACTGATCGGCCGCGCGGAAGCCATCCTGAACCAGATCGGCGCCAACGCTCCCCTGTCGGTCAAGTTCGCGCTTGAGGCGGTAAACAAGGGGTTGGAGACAAATCTGTTTGAAGGCCTTGCCCTGGAAGCGACGCTGGATGCGCTCTGCGCGTCGACGGACGACAAGAAAGAAGGCACGTCCGCGTTTCTCGAAAAGCGCGCCCCCAAGTTCCAGGGACGGTAACGAAAAATTCCAAGGAGAGCTATGACTACCGACAATATTTTTTCAGGCTTGAAGGTTGTAGACTTGGCCAGTTTCCTCGCTGGGCCCGGCGCCGCGACCGTGCTGTCGGACTTCGGCGCGGAAGTCATCAAGGTTGAACCGCCTGGCATCGGCGACCCGCATCGGATCACGTACAAGATCCCGCCGAACCCGAGTGCCACCGAAAACTATGGATGGCATCTGTCGAATCGCAACAAACGCGGAATGGCGGTCGATCTGAAGTCGCCGCGCTCCAGGGAGATTCTCGAGAGGCTCGTCAAGTGGGCTGACGTCCTGGTCGTCAACTTTCCACAGCCGGTACGCAAGCGCCTCAAGCTGACCTATGAGGATGTCGCGCCCTGGAATCCACGGTTAATTTACGCCGACCTCACCGGCTACGGTGACGTCGGCCCGGATGCCGATCTTCCCGGATTTGATCTCACCGCATACTGGGCGCGCAGTGGACTTCTGGCGTTGACGCGAGATGCGGGCGCTCCGCCTACGCTTCCCGTACCGGCTAGCGGAGATCACGCCACCGCGATCGGGCTGTATTCCGCCATTGTTACGGGCCTGTACCGGCGAGAACGCACCGGACAAGGCGCGTATGTCACGACCTCTCTCATCGGAGAAGGCATCTGGTCCAGCGCGATGTCGGTTCAGGCCGCGCTGTGCGGCGCCAAGTTCTACCCACTGCACGACCGGAAGAACCCGCCGAACGCAGTATTCAATGTGTATCAAACGTCCGACGATCATTGGTTCCTGATCGTGGTACAGGGCAAAGATTGGCCGGCGCTTGCAGCGGGAATTGGCCACCCGGAATTAGTATCGGATCCGCGGTTCACCGATGACGCCAAGAGGGCGGCGAACTCGGCGCAGCTAACGGACATTCTGGACAAGGTGTTTTCATCACAACCGCTGGCGCACTGGCATGATGCCCTGGAGCGCGCCCATGTCACCTACGGAATTGTGCGGACCCCAGCCGAGGTGATCACGGACCCGCAAGTACTGGCAAACGACATCATCGTGCCAATCGAGGGGGGCGGCGAGCACCTGAAGTTCACGGTGACCAGCCCCTTGAAAGTGCACGGTGTTCAGAAGGTAGCGGCACGCCGTGGCCCGGAACTCGGCGAGCACAACGACGAGTTGTTAAAGGAGCTCGGTTACAATGGCGACGAGATCGACGGCTTGCGGACGAGCGGCGCCATTCCGCCCGTTTGGCACGAGACCGAAACATCGGGAGGTGTGCGATGAGCGAGAGTGTCACCAAGCGTTCAGGCGTCTCCAAATCAAAGCCCGCGAAAGCCGGCGTCAAAGGCCGACTGTTCTTTTTGGATCTGGGCGGCGGCCGCGTGCTCTCCGCGAATCCAGATGGCTCCGACATCAAAACGATCGTCAGCGAAGGACGCAAACTTCCGGATGGCATAGTTGTGGACGTCGAAGCCGGTCACATCTACTGGACGAACATGGGCAACCCCAGCGCGAATGACGGTTCCATCGTCCGCGCGGATCTCGACGGGGGAAACCTCAGGACCATTATTCCCGCCGGAGGTACGTTTACTCCCAAGCAAATCCAGCTCGACAAGGCGAACGGCAAACTCTACTGGTCGGATCGCGAAGGCATGCGAGTCATGCGCGTCAATCTGGACGGTTCAGCAATCGAGACGCTTATAGAGACGGGCCATGGCGACACCGATCGACGTGACGCCAGAAACTGGTGTGTCGGTATCGCGCTCGACGTGAAAGGCCGGAAGCTCTACTGGACCCAGAAGGGCCCTGACAATGCTGGCCAGGGCCGCATCTTCCGTGCAAATCTCGAAATCCCGAGCGGACAAACTCCGGCAAACCGCAAAGACATCGAACTCCTTTTCGAAAACCTCCCGGAGCCGATTGATCTGGATCTCGACCTTGCCAACCGGATGATGTACTGGACCGATCGCGGTGACCCGCCAAGGGGCAACACCGTTAACCGGGCGCCGATGGACGGAGAGACTGGCAATCGCAAAGATTCGGAAATTGTCTTCAACCACCTGATGGAGGGAATTGGCCTGGCACTGGACCTAAAGAATGGCCGGATGTTCCTAACCGACTTAGGTGGTTCGGTTCACAGTGCAGATCTCGACGGGTCGAACCAGAAGATGTTGCTGGTTGCCCAAGGGAATCTGTCGGGCATCGCGTACGCGGAACTGCCGGAGGCGAAAAGTGAGTGAGATCCTTACGGAACGCTCGGAAAGCAGCCTGCGCTTCGAAGTCAACCGTTCGGCAACGAAAACGCGATGAGAGCGGTTCGGTCTGGCGCCGCAGTTTGAAAGCTATTCAGTTCCGACGGCGAATCGGATAGCCTCGCGCGACCGAGATTATTCTGTTAGGGCAGCCCTTCGATCCGCGTGAGTGGGCGTGGAGTTGTGACAGCCGCCGTAGCCGATCACCGATTGCTGACCACAGCAACTTGAAACGGCATAGAAATTGGCGGAAAAGCCGGCAAGCGCGCTAGGGGCGTGCAAGAAGTTGTTAAAGCACTCTCTGCGCGAGCAAATCGAACACGCCGTAAACAGCGAGCTTGAAGAGTTTACCGCGCGGTTGCGCGCGGCAGACACCAAGGAAGCCATCACTGCGTTGTTCGAAACACGGCCGCCGGACTTTACGGGAACGAAGAATGCGCGAGATACCGAACAGGTGCCTTGATCGTGAAAAGAGGCGACCAAAGGTGTGGCGGGTCGGGAGTATTGTGCAATCAAGGAGAAGCAAATGACGTTGCAAAAATCCGCCCGCCGCCCTCGCTCCGAGCGTGTTGCGATGAGCACCGTCGTCTGGGCCGCTCTGGTTGGGAACATTACTGTCGCAATACCTTCTTATGCGCAGTCCCCGCCGGCGCAGCCCGCGGCTTCCGGACAGGCGGCCGCCGACCCCTGGGGGCAAGTTCAAACGGACCATGCTTCCCTAGCCAATCTCGCACCACTCCTTCTGCCGTACTTCAACAATGGCCCCGTATTCGGGCTGCCAGGAACCGATGCGGGGGATTTCTGGCATCGCACTCAGTTGAGTGGCGATTGGGGTGGCGTTCGAACCGATCTAGCACGTCATGGATTGTTCTTCGATATCTACTCCACCAGCGCCTACCAAGACGTGGCGTCGGGAGGACTCACCTCCGGCGGCGCATTCGTGCAGAACACCCAGCTTTCAATCAATGTGGACACGGGGCGCGCCGGACTCTGGGCTGGCGGTCTCATCCATGTCACCCTGGAGTCTCGAGATGGAAGTTCGCCGCAAAGTACTTTTACGGTAGGCTCTACGGCGCCCCAGTACACCGGGCTCGCCATACCGGGCCCGCTCTTCACGAATGACGTTCTTCCAACGGAGTACTATCTGCTTCAGTCGCTCACCCCGAAAGTTAGCGTTCTCCTGGGGAAAAACGACATTCTCACGCTGTGCGACCAAACGCTGTTCGGCAATAGCTATAAGGATTACTTCGCGAACTTCAACTTCAACAAGAATCCGATGGCGCTCAATTTTTTTAACACTACTTCGCTAGGTGCGCTTGGCGTTTGGACACCGACGAATCGCGTAACCATCGTCGGCGGGGTGCTCGATCCCAACAGCCAGGCGGACAACCTCGCAACCCACGCCTTTGACAGGGTAAACATCTATGGGACGTCGATCTTCTCGTACACGGTTGCCGGTCTGCCGGGCCTGTCGGCGGCGGAGTTCAATTGGACAAACAAACCGAAGATCGATCTGGCTTCACCGTTCGGCCGGTTGTCGGCAGGAGAGATTCCGCAAGCCGTGGCTGTCCTCGCGGGTGGCCCTTCGACAGCGGCTTTGCCGGTCACCTACAAGCCCGATAGCTGGGCTACGATCGGGAATATCTCGCAATACCTCTACCTGAGGGAGGACTCTGCGGCGATCGCTCAAAAACTTAAGACCGGCCAGCCGTTGCGCGGCATTGGGCTATTCGGACGAGTAGGGTATGCGCCTGAGGAGACAAATAGGATCGCCCGCGATGCGAGCATCGCGTTGTTTGCCCGTGGTCTTTTCGACTTCAGGCCAAATGACAGTCTGGGAGTGGGATTTTACTATAACGGAATCAGCGGGCCGTTGAAGAAACAGATCGCGCAACTCACAGGAGATGGCGTCACGGTCAAGGACGAAAAAGGAGTAGAGATTTTTTACGATCTCGCTATCACGCCCGCACTCAGATTCATCCCCAGCTACCAGCACATCTGGAACCCCCTCACCGCCGCAGTGGCGAGAAACGAGCGCCGGGCTGACGTATTTCTTCTTCGCTTTAGTTTGACTTTTTGAAATGTACCGACCCGTATCTCATTTGTGAATCATGAAGAAGACTGGCAAAGCCGGAATTGTTCGACGAGTGGCGTCCACCGTTTTGCCTACAAGATGGGGAGTCTTTCGAATGGTTGGCTTTGAACGCCCGACGTTCGACGGCAGCACAGATCTTGAAACTGCCGTGGTGCTTGTCCTTGGCGATCCGATGGGAGAGGCCCCGCTTGTACGTATCCATTCACAGTGCTTCACGGGCGAAGTGCTCCGATCCCTACGCTGCGATTGTGGGGACCAGTTGGAGCTTGCCATGCAAGCCATTACCCAAGAGGGATGCGGCGTCTTGATCTACGAACATCAGGAGGGGCGCGGTATCGGGCTGATGGCAAAACTTCAGGCCTACGCCCTCCAGGACGAAGGTCTAGACACAATTGCGGCAAATCATGCCCTCGGTTTTGTGGCCGACTGTCGGGATTTCAGTTTGCCTTCCGCGATCTTGAATGATCTTGGCGTTAGCCGTGTTCGCCTTCTTTCAAACAATCCAGACAAGCTGCGTGCCTTGGTCAACGCTGGGATTGAAGTCGTCGAGCGGATTCCGTGCGAAGTATCTCCCAATCCCCATACGCTCGGCTATCTACAAATCAAGAAAGAGAAAATGGGTCACACGCTGAAGCTGTTGTAGCAGCGTTGTCCCTCACTGGAGCTCTATGTTTACCGACTCGATTGAAGAACTGGGAGACGCGGAATCCGTCGCGTATCCCGAATCGTCTGACAAAGCGTCCGTCTTCGCGTCGATTGAAACTGCTATCGCAGAACTCAGAGCCGGACACATGATTGTGGTGGTTGACGACGAAGATCGCGAGAACGAGGGCGATCTCACCATGGCCGCGGAGATGACCACACCGGACGCCATCAACTTCATGGCGACTCACGGACGCGGCCTGATCTGCCTGGCGATAACAGGCGAACGAGCGGATGAATTGCAACTGGGCCCTATGGCGCCAGATAATACTTCGCAGAACGGTACAGCTTTCACCGTGTCCATCGATGCCAGAGTGCGCGGCGTAACAACCGGCATTTCGGCCAATGATCGCGCACAGACCATCCTGGCCGCTATCGATTCCCGCATACGCCCCGAAGATTTGGGGCGGCCCGGACACGTTTTCCCCCTTCGCGCACGCCCGCATGGAGTCCTGGAGCGACGAGGGCAGACGGAAGCGTCGGTAGATCTTGCTCGCTTAGCGGGACTACATCCCTCGGGCGTGATTTGCGAGATTATGAACGACGATGGCAGCATGGCACGGGTGCCGGATCTGGTTCCCTTCTGTCTGAAGCATGATCTGAAGATGATCACGGTAGCGGACTTGGCGCTCTATC
>JAOAPT010000359.1 GCA_025463045.1 Candidatus Solibacter sp. | reverse complement strand
GTCATTGAGCATCAGAATCGCGAGACCCTGGTGGTGGTCCAGTTCGAGACGGTTCGCGCCGTGGAAGCCGCCGACGAACTGCTCTCGCTCAAGGGGCTCGACGTGATGATGATCGGACCCGCCGACCTTTCGATCGCGCTGGGAGTCGCCGGACAATTCGACCATCCGCTACTGATCGATACCGTGGACCGGATGATCGCGAAATGCAATCAGCACGGCGTAGTGCCCGGCATTCAGACGCGCGGAGTTGCGATGGCGAAATTCTGGGCCGACCGCGGAATGCGCTTCGTGGGCGTCGCCGCCGAGCACGTCTTCCTGCTGGAGAAATGCAAGGAAGCGATGTCCACCCTGCGGCCGGCAAAGGCGGCCAAATCATGATCGACCGTTTTCCGCTCGGCCTGAATACGTACTCGATCCGCGCGCTGCGCTGGAACGATCTCCCGCTGATCGAGTACGCCGCATCATTGAAGCTCGACGCGATTTTTCTGCAAGACTCGATCGACCCGGGCATCAATGATCCGGCGCACTGGAAAGAAGTGAAGGATGCGGCGAAGCGTCACGGACTCTGGCTCGGCACGGGCGGCAGCGCGGTGCTGCCGCGCACCGACGAGCAGGCCGAGTTCGACCGCTCGGTGAAGCTGCTGCGCGACGGAATCAAACGCGCCGTGGGGATGGGATCGCCCTTGGTGCGCATGCTGCTGGCGGGCGATCGCGATCATCTGCCGCCCGGTCCGCCGGAGAAGCACATCGCGACGATGATCAAGGTGCTGCGCGTGGTGCGCACAGAAGCGCTCGACGCGGGCATCAAGTTCGCGGTGGAGAATCACAAGGAGCTGCTCTGCTGGGAGACGCGCCAGGTGATCGAGGGCGCGGGCAAGGAATTCGTCGGCTCGTACCTGGACACGGGGAATCCGGTCTTCGTGATGGAAGACCCGATGCAGACGGTGGAGACGCTCGGTCCGCTCGCGGTGATGCTGCACCTGCGCGATTCGGTGGTCTACGAGACGCGCGGCGGAATCGCGGTGCAGTGGGTGCCGCTCGGCGAGGGCGTAGTCGATTTCAAAGCGATCATCGCCAAGGCGAAGGAGATCTGCCCGCCGATTGCGGTCTTCATCAAGCCGATCACCGGACGCCCGCCGGCGATCCAGCCGGTGTGGGATAGGGAGTTCATGAAGAAGTACTCCGACGTGCGCGCGGCGGATTTCGCGCGCTTCCTCGCGCTGGCCAAGAAGGGCGGGCCGTACGAACGCCACATGGTGATCGAGGACGTGCCGGGCAAGACGCCCGAGCCATTGGCGGCGGCGCTGACGTTCCAGCAGAAGGAGCATATGGAGCGCGGCGTGGAGTATGGCAAGAAGGTGCTGGATCTCGGGATCAAGTGGCGGGGGTGAGATGTTTACGCCGACGGGAGAGGATGTCGCACGCTACCGGCGCTTGCGCGCGGTCAGCAGAGATCTGAATAACAGGATGGTGAAGACCATCCCGAAGAGGGCCTTCACGGAGATCGGAAAGGCTCTCGGCATTCTCCGCAATGGAGTCCTCGTCCTGGATACGGAGGATATGTCCGGCGTAATGGCGGACGCCTGCCTGTACGAATGGTTTGAAAATGATAAGAACCTGGTTCAGGCCTATGCGGAGATTCACCCCGCCAAGCCCGGCACGGACGAGAGATTCCTGTTGGATGCGTACCTCCAAGCGAAATACCGGATCATTGAGTCGCAGGAACTCGTGCCCGGCGCCGGGCTGCGGGGCCGGGACATCCTCAACGACGAGGACATTTTCCTGATGGACCTTGCCATCGGAGGTAGCACTCGTCTTGCGACTCTAGCAATGGCAACCAGGACCGTACCGCTGGGTGACTACTGGATGACCGGCGGCGCCGGCCTTCCTATGATCCGTAACCCGAAGGCACTGGGTCTCTTCAGAGAGATGGAGCGCAATGCCGGCTGCGGGGCGGCGTCTTTAAGCATTATTCGCGCGTGCCTCGACGCCGGAGCCGCCAAGCACATCCGCTATGCGGACGCGGATGGGAAAGCCAAACGGCGTGAGCCCAAGCACCAATGGCGCCGGCGCTAGCCTAACGCGCATCGGCAACAGGCATGGCGGAATAGTGCACGTGCACCAGCCGCCATCCGCCCGCTTCCTTGCGATAGATCTGCGTCTCCCGGCCCTTCGTGTTCACGGCCGAGCCGTCCTTCTTTAGGAGCGCCGCGAAGTCCCAATCGAACTCCGCGAACGCAGTGTCGCCATACTGATGAATGCTGACGTCCTTGACGGTGAGCTTTCGTTCCGAGAAAATTCCGCCCATCAATTGGACATAGACGTTTTGCTTGATCTGCTCGAGCCCGTGTTCGTGCCCGAGCGGATGAATGAACGACACGTCCGGCGAGTGCGACCAAACCTCCGCGGCGAGAGCCGGGTCGGCAGCATCCACCGACCGCGCATACTTCGCGATCAGTTGCTCGATTGGGCGCCGGTCCGGCGCCTGCGCGAACAGGCCGGCGGAAATCGCGGCGAGAATCAGTGTCTTCATGATCTGTCCTCGAGTGGCGCGCGGAAGATCGTGCCGGCGTGCGGCGCGATCGCGCGCGTCTCTTGCGGCATGCCTTCGACGGCGGTTGTGAAGTAGACATACTCGCCGCACACTTCGGGGCATGTCACGCGCGGCGAGCCGGGGAGAATCCATTCGGTGAGCACTTCGCCGTCACGCAGGCGGATCTCCTGCGCGAGGCCATCGGCGACATGCTCCGGATTGTAGTACGCGACGATGATGCTCTCGCCGCCGCGCGCCGGGCGCAGGCCGTCGGGAAGCGCGGGCAGGGCGGAGGCCGGTGTGATCAGGCGCAGCGGATGGAGTTCGCCATCATAGCGATACTCGGTGATCGTCTTCGGCTGCGTATCGATATCGATCAGCAGTCCATCGTGCAGAAACTTTCCGTTAGAGCAGATCTGCCCGCCGCGGAGTTCGCGGATGGTGCGGGTGGCATTGTCGTAATGGAAGAGCGACGCGATCGGCAGGCTGAAGTGCAGATGCTTGGTGCCAAAGATCAGGCCCCCTGGAATCGCAATCCCATCATTGATGATGACGCGCTCGTCTTCGGGAATGCAGGCCAGCGTCTCGACGATGTGCGCGCGGATGGAATCGTAGAGCACGATCCGCCGTTCCAAGCCGATTAGGAACATCCCGGGATCGGCGGTTTCAGCGAAAAATCCGGGGCGGCCAGGCAAAGGCTGGTGAACGTTCTCGCCGGTCGCGAGATCGAGGCGATTCAAGCCGCCGCTCGGCCGGTCGGCGGCGTATTGAATCGAGACCCAGTAGAGCGCTCCGCGGATCACTCGCGGGCATTCGGGGAGGAAGCGCAACTCTTCAGACTCGGGGCGAAAGAAGGGACTGGCTTCGAGGCGGCGGGGCATCGCTCTATACTGTAGCGGAATGTTTTAGAATTCTCCCTATGAATCCCTTTTCGATCGCGAAGAACTCCTGGGAGCCGGGAGACACGCGCGAGGTGGAGCAGAGCCGCCTGCAAAAGGAAATCGGCGTGGAATACGATTCCTACCGCCGCATCTACATCGCCGACGGACACGAGTGGTCGATCGTGGGACAGATCGCGCGCGAAGACGGCAAAAAGTACTACATTCTCGAGTGCGTGGGGTAAATCGCAGCGATCCCGCAGATTTTGCAAACTTTTTCGGCCATCCGTCGTACTAACAGATAAGCCATGGGCCGATTACTGTTCGATCTCCGGTTTGCTCTGCGTAATTTACGGCGCAGCCCGCTATTTACCACGGTCGCGATCGCGTCGCTGGCCCTGGGGATCGGCGCCAACACGGCGATCTTTACGCTGATTGATCAGTTGATGCTGCGGCTGCTGCCGGTGGCGGACCCAGAACAGCTGGTCATGATCTGGACGTCCGGTCCTCACATGGGGAACAACCGCGGACCCCGCGCCGCCTCCTACCCGATGTATGAGGACTTCCAGAAAAAGGCGCAGGCGTTTTCCAGCGTGTTCTGCCAGTTCGGGACGTCCGTGTCGCTGAGCTTCAGTGGACAGACCGAGCGCGTGAACGCGGAACTGGTGTCCGGCAACTATTTTCAGACGCTGGGAGTGCGGCCGGCGATCGGACGCGTCTTCTCTCCGGAAGAGGACGACCGGGTGTACAAGGGCCATCCGGCGGTGGTCCTGAGCCACGAGTATTGGACGAATCGCTTCGCGGCCGACCCCAAGGTGGTTGGCCAGAAGATTTTGGTCAACAACTACCCGATGACGGTGGTCGGCGTTTCCGCCGCCGGATTCTCTGGGCTCGACCCGGCGCGCTCGCCGCAGGTCCGCGTGCCGATTCAGATGAAGCCGTTGATGACGCCGGGGTGGGACGAGATCGGAGTGCGCCGCGCCCAGTGGATCCAGATGTTCGCGCGCATGAAGCCGGGATACACCGTGAACTCGGCCAAAGCATCGCTGCAGCCTTTGCTCACGCAGATTCTCCGCGAGGAACTGGCGATGCCTCAGATGAAGGACACCTCGCCGTATTATCGCGATCGCTTTCTGGCGCGCAAAGTGTTGATGGAACCGGCGGCCACGGGATACTCGCAGATGCGCCGTTCTTATTCCACGGCGCTGATCGTGCTGATGTGCATGGTCGGGCTGGTACTGTTGATCGCCTGTTTCAACGTGGCGAATCTGTTGATCGCGCGCGCCGTGTCGCGTCAGAAAGAGATCGCGGTACGGCTGGCGGTGGGCGCGTCGCGATGGCAGTTGTTGCGGCAACTGCTGATCGAGAGCATGGTGATGTCGGTCGTGGGCGGAGTGGCGGGACTCTTCCTCGCGATCGCGATGATTCGCGGGCTGCTGCATTTCTTGCCGAGCGATGGGGCGCCGCTGATGTTGCGCGCCGAACCCGACCCGCGCATCCTCGCCTTTAACGGCGTGCTGGCGATCGGGACAGGCATTCTTTTCGGGCTGGTACCGGCACTGCAATCGCTCAAGATTGAGTTGTGGAACACGTTGAAGGATGTGGTCGGCACGGTCTCCGGACGCGGCGGCGGCGTGACGCTGCGCAAGGCCCTGGTGGTGGCGCAGGTGGCGTTCTCGTTCCTCCTGTTGGCGGGCTCCGGACTCTTCGTGCGCACGCTGACGAATCTCAAGCAGACCAATCCCGGGTTCAAGGATTTGGACAATCTGGTGACGTTTCAGGTAGACCCAGCGCTGAATGGCTACTCTCTAGAGCGGCTGCAGACTTTCTACAAGCAGTTGCTCGAAAGCGTGCGCTCCACACCGGGCGTAAAATCGGCGGGGTTCGCCATGGTGCCAGTGTTGAGCGGCGACGAGTGGGATTCCTCGATGTCGGTGGAAGGCCACCAGATCAAGGATGGCGAGGACGCGCAGGCGTTTATGAACGGCGTGTCGAGCGAATACTGGAAGACGATGGGCGTGCCGCTGGCGGAGGGCCGCGACTTCAATGCCGGCGACACGGGGAAGAAGGTCACGGCGGCGATTGTGAATCGCAAATTCGCCACACACTATTTCGGAGACAAGAGCCCGATCGGCAGGCACATCGGATTCGGCAGTGGACCCAAGACGAAGCTCGATATCGAAATCGTCGGGGTGACCGAAGACTCGCTGTACGAGGGTCCGCGCGAGGGGGTGCACCGGCAGGTGTTCGTACCGTTCGCGCAGTCGGATTTTCCCGCCGGGGTGGCGTTCTATGTGCGGACGGCGATGGATTCGAAGTCGATGTTCGGCGCGCTGCGGCGCAAGGTGCAGGAGCTCGATCCGGGGATGCCGGTCTATCAGATGAAGACGGTGGAGCGGCAGTTGGACGAGACGTTGACCACGGAGCGGATGATCGCGATCCTGTCGGCGGCCTTTGGAATTCTGGCGACGGCGCTGGCGGCGATCGGGCTGTATGGCGTGATGGCGTTCGTGGTGGCGCGGCGGACGCGCGAAATCGGATTGCGAATGGCTCTGGGTGCTCCTCAGGCTACGGTGGTGTGGATGGTGATGCGCGAGACGATACTCCTGGTGGGCGCGGGGCTCGCCATCGGCGTCCCGTCGGCGCTGCTGGTGAGCCGTTATGTCGCGACGCAATTGTATGGCGTGAAGCCGACGGACGTGGGTGCTGCTGCGGCGGCGCTGGTGATTTTGGCAGTGGTGGCGGCGGGCGCGGGGTTCATGCCGGCGCGCCGCGCGAGTACGATCGATCCGATTCAGGCCTTGCGATACGAGTAGAGGAGATACGCGATGAAATAT
>JAOAPT010000330.1 GCA_025463045.1 Candidatus Solibacter sp. | reverse complement strand
GCCCATCGCCCTCTTCCACTCCGACGACCACGCCTTCGAAAAGCTTGTCCAGCGCGATGATGTCGATCTCGTCGTCATCGCGACTCCGTGGATCTGGCACACCCGGATGGCCGTCGCCGGGATGAAGGCGGGCAAACACGTCGCCGTCGAAGTCCCCGCCGCCCGCACCATCGACGAATGCTGGGAACTCGTCAACACCAGCGAAGCCACACAGCGCCATTGCATCCAGCTCGAAAACTGCTGCTATGGCGAGAACGAAATGATGGTGCTCAACATGGTGCGCGCCGGCCTGTTCGGCGAGCTCACCCACGGCGGCGCGGCCTACAATCACGACCTGCGCAGCATCCTCTTCTCCGCCGAAGGCGAAGGCCAGTGGCGCCGCTTCGAACACCTCAACCGCGACGGCAACCTGTATCCGACGCACGGCCTCGGCCCCGTCGCCCACTACATGGACGTCAACCGCGGCGACCGCTTCGACACTCTCGTGTCGATGAGCTCCATCTCCGGCGGCCTGCAGCAGTACCGCAAGGACAAACTCGCCGCGACCGATCCGCGCCAGAAGGAAGTCTACAAGGAAGGCGATTTCAACGTCAGCCTGATCCGCACCGTGAAAGGCCGCGTGATCGAACTCGAGCACAACGTCAGCAGTCCCCAACCCTACGACCGCATCAACCTGATCGCCGGCACCAAGGGCATCTTCCGCGACTACCCGCCGCGCATCTATTTCGACGGCGCGAAGAAAGAGGCCTTCGAAACGCTCGAGCCCTACAAGGAAAAATACGAACACCCCTTGTGGAAGAAGGTCGGCGAACTCGCCAAGCAACTCGGCGGACACGGCGGCATGGATTTCATCATGGCCTACCGCCTCATCCAGTGCATGAAGGACGGCACCGCCCCCGATATCGACGTCTATGACGCCGCCGCCTGGAGCGCCCCCGGCCCCCTGAGCGAAGCGAGCGTGGCGAACGGTAGCGCGCCGCAAAAGTTCCCCGACTTCACCCGCGGCAAATGGCAGACGCGTCAGCCGGCGTGACATCCGCCGGTTTCGAGAAAGTCGAAAATCGTCGCGGTGTGCGCGACCCCGTTGTAATCGAAATCCACCGGGCGGAAGCCGGCGTTGTCGTCGCGCCAGGTAGGCTCCGGGGGCAGGATCACGTTCTCCAACACCGCGCCGGCGGGGATCGTTACCAGGTCCGCGCCGCCTGAATCCAGGGTGACCATCGCTTCAAACGGAGCGGAGGCAATCCAACTCACTGGGGTGTCGCGTCCTTCTTCGTCCGCTTCAGTTCCTTTTCGCGATCGAGCACTGTGACGCCTTTGTCGATCCACGGTTTGGGCGCCTGATCTTTCAGATAGTGATCGAACCATTCGAGAATGCGGCGGTGATAGTCCTGCTGGTTGGCCTTGACGGCGAGCGCGTGATTTTCGCCGGGGTAGACCAGCATGATGCATTGCTTGCCGGCGCGGCGCGCGAGATTGTACATCTCGATATCCTGATGCCAGTCGCTTGCTCCGTCTTTGTCGCCGACGCTTAAGAGCAGCGCGCCCTTCATCTTATTTACGTGGAAGACGGCGGAGTTTCGCATGTAGGCCGCGGGGTCTTCCCACAGCGGAACTTCGAGGCGCTCCTGGCCGACTTCGGCGTGGTCCGTTTCCGGCGTGCCGCTGTTCCAGTAGATTTCGCCGTAGCTCGAGACAAGATCGGTCAGCGGGCCGCCGGCGACGCCGGCAGTGAACAGGTCGGTTTGCGTCATCACGAAGCTCGTGCCGAAGCCGCCCCAGGAATGGCCGATCAGGCCGACGCGCTTGGGGTCGATCATGCCGGACTCGAGCACCTTCTTCGTCGCTGTCGTGACGCACTCGAGCACGCTCATGCCAGGGTCGCGCGGGCGGAAGACGATGTCGGGCATGAGGACGAAATATCCGTTCGCGGTCCAGATTGCCTCGGTGTACGGCGAGCGGTCGGAGACCGGAAAGTAGCGGTGGAGGAACTGGCTCTCTCGCTCGTAGATGTGGACGATCAGCGGATATTTCTTTGCGGGATCGTAGTTCGCAGGGTAGAAGAGTGCGCCCTGCAGACGTTCGCCCTTCGGACTCTTGTACTCGATGAGCTGCGACTTACCCCACGCGTAGTCCTTCGCGAACGGATTGGTGTCGGTGGCCTGCTTCGCGTCGCGCAGATCCTTGCCGGCGACGAAAACATTCGGCGCGGCATTGAAGTCTTCCGCGTCATAGGTGAAGACATCGGCCTGTTTCGCTTTGCTAAGGCGCGAGGTATTGCGATCGAGCCATACGGTGCGATCGACTTTGCCTGCGCTCAGAAGACCGTATCCATTCTTCTTCGTCCAGATGCCGTTCACGCTGACGTAGACCGGCTTGGCGAGGTCGATCGGCTCCTGCGCCGCCCCGCCGCCGCGACCGCCGCGACCTCCGAGTGACGGCGCCTCCGGATTCACGTAGCGATGGCGCACTTGCTCGGACGCGCCATCGGTCAGGCGCTTCGGCTTGGCCCCATCGGGGAAGAGTTCCCACAGATCGAACTCGCCGTTGACGATGACGCTCGCATCGTTCTTCGTCCAGCCGGCCATGCCCCACGAGGGACGCACGGGGTTGGGATGATCGTCTTCCTTATCGATGAAGGACACGCCGGCGAGTTTGCTCACGTTGCGCGATTCGCCGGACTCGAGATCGTAGATCCAGAACTCGCCGTCCTTGAAGTTCAGCACGTAGCGGCCTCCGGGGCTCGGGTAGACGGGCGGCGACAGCTTGCTTGCGACCTTCGCTCGTGTGCCGGTCTTCATATCGATCTTGTAGACGTCCACGAAGCGGCGGCCGAACATGCCGGTCGATTCGTAGGGTACGTCGTCGATCGCGATGGCGCGCGATCCGGTGCGGGGCAGTTGGATTGTCTCTTTGAGGTTGGTGCCGAGCGGAACGATGCGGTTTTCGCCGACGTGCCAGGCGGCGACTACGTGACGGTCGCGATCGCGCGCGAGGCGCAATTTCTGCGCGGAGATCACGTCGGTATCGCGAGGGTGCCAGACCTCGACGTTGGAGGGTTCGTCGTCGCTTTTCGCGGCGTCGATTTTGCGGTCCCAATCGGCGACGCCGAGGTAGACGGTGGCGCCGTCCTCACTCCACTGCGGGGTGCGCGAGGCGACGACGCGCTTGGGCGCGGCGACTTCACCGGCGGTTTTCGCGCCGAGATTCTTCCACGCGAGCCCGACGTTCGATTCGCCTTCGTAGTCCTTATTCTTGACGGAGCGGAGCGCGGCGAGGTCGGCGGAATCTTTGCGCCAGGCGAGCGCGCTGAAGACGGCGTTGCCGGAATCGAGCACCTTCAACTCGCTGCGCGTGGGATCGAAGAGTTGCACGGCGTTGCCTTCGCGGCCTTCGACGCCGATCGTCATCGCGAGGTGCGTGCCTTTGTCCTGCCAGGCGAAGCTCGTCACGTTGCCGAAGGTCGTGTCGACGCCGGTCTTCAGATCGCGCACGGTGAGCGGAGCGCCCGCCGGATCGGCGTTTTCGACAGGCGGCGTTTTCACCGCGGGATAGCGCCGGAAGGCGAGGTATCCATCCTGATCGGAGAAGGCGAAGCTGGCCACGTCATCGATCGTCACGGCGGTTCCGGTCGAGAGATCCATGATGCCGAGTTTCAACTGGACAGGCTTCTTGGCTTTCTTGAGCTTGTCCTCTTCGGACTCGGTGTACCCGATGGCGTACGCGGCCCAATTCGAATTCGAGGCGAACGCGGGTTCGGTGCCCGATGCCGCGATGAACGTCTTGCCGCCCGCCGTTGGATGGATGCGGAGTTCGAACGTGCCGTTGGTGCGCTTGATGGGGGCGGCCAGCCACTTGCCGTCTGGCGAGAGGACGGTCTGTCCCATCGTCTCCCATTTGCCGTAGTCCGCCGGAGTGATCGCAGGTTTGGGCTGCGCGAACAGCGCGGCCGTGAATAGAAAAGCGGCGGTGATGCGAATCTTCATAGGTCCTCTTAGTATTCTTGCGCCCCGGGAAGTTGACACGGTCGAGAAATCAATCGGTGCCGCGACCGTGACTCGCGCTTTGGCGAGCGAGGGAGCGGTGGTCGCCGAAAAGGGCCGCCGCTCGCTCGCCAAAGCGCGAGTCACGCGGGCGGCTCCGATTGGGGCTCGGTTCTGATAGAGTTTCGCGGGCGGAACGTGTTTCACGAGTTACTCGATTCCGTATTTTTCGGCGAGCCCGTCGGCGTCAACGCCGGAGTCGGCTTCCTTGGTGCGGAGGTCGGCGGCGGCGCGGCGCATGGCGCGGACGAGGTCGCTCGCTTTCTTGCGGCCGGCTTCATCGAGGCCCCCGGACATGTCCTGTACTTCCTGGATGCGCTCCTTTTCGAAGGCATCGACAGCCGCGTTGAGCTTTGCGCGCTCGTCGACGGCGGCTTGGCCGCGGGCGGCGAAGAAGGCGCGGTTTTGTGCAAGTAGCGCAGCGAGGTCGGCCCGTACCCGTGCCGACATGGCACGCACCGGATCGGTTTGCACTGCGGCAGTGCGGGGCGGGGCACTGGGCTTCGCCGACGCTGGCGAATCGTAGATTGCGTTGAAGAAGAACTTGTACGTGCCGTGCGATTGTCCGCGCCATTGCGGACGGAATCCGATCAGGTAGACGCGGCCATCGCCATAGAAGACTTCGAGCGCGGCGACCTTGCCTTGAATGCGCTCGGGATGGAGGACGTAGCCGCTTTCGAGCGGATTGCGATCGCGCGAATAGGCCGCGAGAATCGCGCCGCGGAAACCGGGCTTGGTCTCAAAGGCCGGACCGC
>JAOAPT010000291.1 GCA_025463045.1 Candidatus Solibacter sp. | reverse complement strand
GTCGTAGTGCGGTAGGTGATTCACCGGGTAGAAGGCCAGTACCCCTCGCAATAAATTGGAGCAGCAAACCTCGCCAAAGCAGGTATACTGACCGGGACGTCTTGCGCGAATGCCGGGGGATAACGTGCCGATCTACGTGGAATATAATGTCTTGAAACAAGACTTACTGGGCAGCAAAGATACTCTATTCGGCGATCGATACGCGTACAGCGGAATTGACTTCCCCGACATTGGTCCAGCCATCCGCATGAAGCATCCCGGCGGTGTAAACCTGATCGTCGTCGCGCCCGGGATCGCGTGCGGATGGACCCCGGTCACCAGAAACGACGGTACCCTCGCCGTGCTGATCGGCTTGCTGCGTCCCGCGGTGACAGCCGGCGTATCGGCCGCACAGAAGAACGGCGCGGGAGGGAAATCGAACGTCAGCATTATTGGTGTACTGAGGTCTGCCTTGGCGCCCGGCGGTGAGCTTCACTTCGTGAACGATCGCGATGGGCGTCTGGTGCAAGCGGCATAGCTGCCCGTCAAGATAGCGGCAGATACGAGGTAAAGTTGAGGCATGGCAGCCCTGCCAGATTCGCCCTTGCTCTCGGTCGAAGAATACCTGAACACCAGCTACGATCCCGACGTGGAATTCGTGGACGGAGTTCTTGTGGAGCGCAACGTCGGTGATTGGTTGCATTCGCTGATACAGAGCAACGTTCTCTTCGCTCTTCGCCGTAAATACCCGCATTTGAAAGTTGTAGCTGAACTGCGTTCAAGCGTTACCGGCACGCGCTATCGGTTGCCCGATGTGTGCGTACTTCTCGCTCCGCCGAAAACCAAGTATCTGCTCGACGCTGCTTTCCTGGTTGTCGAAGTTCTATCAGAGAGCGATGTAATGAGCGTCGTAATCGAAAAGCTCAAAGAGTATGCCAATAAGGGCGTACCGAACGTCTGGCTGATCGATCCGCGCCTGCAGGTGGTCTTCACATACGTGCCTCCGACGCTCGTGGAAGTCGAGGGGGAAGCTGTCTCCGGCAAGGACGGTTCCGTGGAGTTGTCTCGCGCTGAAATCTTCGCAGAGTAGGACGGCCGCTCAGAAGGCTGGCGTTGGAGGGAAAACGAGGCCAGCATCATTGGTGTACTCAGGTCTGCCTTGGCGCCCGGCGGAGCTTCACTTCGTGGACGCTCGCGATGGCAGTCTGGTGCAAGTGGCGTGAGTCGAGTGCGAGTTAGATTGGCAGCAGCCTGATTCGGTGCCGGAGTGGGTCGACGGTCACCAGGGCGCCCGCCTCCAGATGAGTGCGGCTCGCGTTCAGGGCGCGTATCATCATCGGGCCGATGGCAGATGGAAGAACGTCCTGATAGCGGATCTGAATCACACTCGGCTGGCACAACTTCCGTTTCGCGAGAAGCGCCCCAAAATCAAGATCATGAGTGAAGACGACCAGGCGCATTTCCGCAGCGTAGTCCATGATCTGGGTGTCTGACGCGGCCGGCGGGCCGACATTGGACCAGTGAATGCTCTCGAAGCCCGAATCGGCAAAGAACTCGACCCACAACGGGCTCAAGTTCATATCGATCAGCAGCTTCATGTAGGGAGCGGAACTTCGATTTCCTCGACGCGCCACGCCGCGTAGGCGAGAGACTGCCGGATGTCCTCTTCTTCCAGGTAGGGATATGCCGCCAGGATATCCGCCGTGGAGTGACCCGAAGCCACGAGCCCTACAATCGTTCCAACGGTGACGCGCATCCCGCGCAAGCATGGCTTGCCGCCCATCACTTCCGGATTTCTGGTGATTCGATCCAGGCCCATGTCTTCCGCCGATCCCATTCTACCGCCGATCGGCAAATCAATTCGCTCTACCCCGGCGCGCATGCCTGTTGCAGCGCTTCGCCCATCGCTGCCTGCTTCTCCGCCTGGAGCTTCGCGCCGTTCGCCGTCACGTAGAACACGTCAATCGCTTTGTGCGCCTGCGTGTCGATCAGGACGACCTCGATATTGCCGCCGTTCGCGGTAATCGCTGTCGCGACGTCGTAGAGCAGGCCGGGGCGATCCTCGGCGACGATCTCGATCAGGGTCGCCGTCTCGCTCGCCTCGGAATCGAAATTCACCCGCGCGGGGATGCGCGCCTTGCGGCTCGGCAGCGTGGGCTTTGGACGATTGCGCAGCAATTCGCGCACGTCCGATTTTCCGGAGAGCACTTTCTCCACCGTCGCGCGCAGGCGGTCGACTTCACTCGGATTCAGATCGAGCGTCCTGGCGGTATCGGCGAAGGTGAAGGTGTCGAGCACCAGGTTTCGCCGATTCGAAAACGCCTCGGCCTTCAGAATATTCATGCCGAAACACGAGAGCGTTCCCGCCACCGATGCGAACAACCCGGGACGATCCTGCGCGATCAGCGTCAACTGCCAGGCGGCTTCCAGCCGCCGGATGTCGACGGCCATCCCGCGCGTGCGGCCCTGCGCCTCGAGTGCGACGTGCTCCTCGATCTCTGCGTCGGAGTGCGTCCGCAGGTAGCGCATCGGGAAGCCCTGCAAGAACGCGGCGCGCTCCGCCGAGCCAGATGGCACGCTCTCGTCGATCCGATCCGTCTGCAGTTCGCGCGTCAGTTCGTTGTAGACCTTCAGGTACAGGCGCCAGAGCTGTTCGGCACGCCAGGGCGTCATGCAGCCGGGAAAGACCGCGCTGATGTCGGCGTACGTGAGTAGCGTCAGCGTCTTCAGCCGTTCGACCGTCGCTACCTGGTGCGCCACATCGCGGATCGCCTGCGGATCGCCCATGTCGCGCGATTGCATCGCCGACGAAAGCTCGAGGTGCCGGTTAATCAGAAACAGAACCAGCTCGCGCTCCGGCGCCGGCATCTGAATCCGTGCCATCGCACCCGCGGCGAGCCGTGCCGATGCGGTGACGTGGCCCTCGCCCGGAGTGCCTTTCCCCGCGTCGTGGAAGAGTAGCGCGAAGGCCAACAGGCCCGGCTCTTTCACCTCCGCAAAGAGGTCCGCGAAGCTGTGCAGCGGCCCGTCTTCGACGGAGCGCAGTCCCCACAATTCCTGCAGCGTGACCAGCGTGTGCTCGTCGACCGTGTACCGGTGATAGAAGTCGCGCACCACCAGGCACTCCATCTGTTCCAGTTCTGGGAAGATCGCCGTCAACACGCCGGTATCGTGCATCGCACGTGCGGCGAGCGGCGCGTGAGGCAGGGACAGAATCTGATTCAGCGCGGGCCAAAGCGTTTGCGGAGTCGCGAAGTGGTCGCGCAGGCGCGGCAGGCGCGCATCGATTCGCTGCTCGGCTTCATTGGAGACCTGCACGCCGTGACGACCGACGAACTCGAACAGGCGCAACGCCAGTTCCGGCTCCACTTCCAACCGCTGCGGCGTTTTGAAATGGACACGCTCGCGATGCACGCTGAATTCCGCCGTGGCGACTCGCGAACGGAAATCGCGGAGTTGCGCGAACAGCGAACTCGAGAGCGCCTCGCCCGCTTCGAGCGCGCGGATTGCGGCGCGATAGATCGCGCGCGAGTGGCGGTAGTATTCGCGCATCCACTGCGCCGTGTCTTCCAGGTGCCAGTGCTCGGCGAGTGAGTCCTGCGCGTCGAACGAGAGCTGGTTGTTGTCGCGATTGCTCAGGCAGTGCAGGTAGCAGCGGAGCCGGGCCAAAAATCGGAAGGCGTCGCGCAATTCGGGCGGCGGATCGCTCGCGCCTTCGCGAATCTGATCCAGCCAGCACACCAGTTGGAAATCGCGCAGGCCGCCCGGCGTGTCTTTCACGTTGGGCTCGAGGTGATAGAAGGTGTCGCCATACTTGGCGTGCCGCTCGCGCGTCAATCGCGCCAGATTGCGCACCAGCGCATCGCGATTGGCGTGCACGAAGCGCGGCAGTTTGTCCGCGAGGCCGGCGTACAGCACGCGATCGCCCGTGAGGAATCGTTGATCGAGCAGGCTGACGTTGAGCTCCGTATTTCCGTCATGAACCTCGCAGCATTCGGCCGGCGTCCGCACCGAGTGACTCATGCGCAACCCGGCATCCCACAGATGCTGGAGGAACGCCGAGATCGCGCCTTTGCTCTCCATCGCCTGACGTTCCGAGGGGAAGAGCAGCAGCACGTCGATATCGGAATACGGGAAGAGTTGCCGCCGGCCGTACCCGCCCACCGCAAGTACTGCGATCTCGCAGCGCACCGATGGAATCAGCAGCGTTTCCGCCGCCTCCAGGACGAGCCGGTCCACCTGCGCCGTTCGTTCGGCGAGTGCCGCCAGCGCGTCTCCGCTGGCGATGAATTCCTCGCGAATGCGCGAGGGATTCCCGTCAGAGGGCCGATTCGCCGTGATCATCGTTTCGAATCCGGATCGCTTCGCCAACATCGAAGACGAAGATCTTCCCGTCGCCGATCTTGCCGGTGCGTGCTGCGCTAATCACGGTCTTGATGATCTCGTCGGCTCGCTCCGACGGCACCACCAGCTCCACTTTCACCTTGGGCAGCAGGTCCACGTTGTATTCCTGCCCGCGATAGATTTCCTTGTGCCCTTTCTGGCGGCCGTGCCCGCGAACGTCGGTGATCGTCATGCCATCGATCCCGATGCTCTTCAGCGCTTCCTTCACCTCATCGAGCTTGAACGGTTGGATGATGGCTTCGATTTTCTTCATATGCTCACCCTAACAGACCGGCCTAATTCTCGAAAATGTAGCCTTCCTCATTGTGCATGCTGAGGTCGAGCCCGTCGCTCTCCTGCTCTTTCGTCACGCGAACGCCGATCACCATGTCGACGAATTTCAGAATCAGCAGCGTGCCGACAATCGCCAGCACCCAGGAGATCGCGATCCCGAGTACCTGGTTCAGTATCTGCCCTCCGTTGCCATCCACCAACCCAAGCGGCTGCACCTTGCCGGCCGCGTCCTTCAGACCGTCGTTGATGAAGCTGGTGGCGAACACACCGGTCAGCACCGCGCCAAGCGTGCCGCCGACGCCGTGGACTCCGAACGCATCCAGCGCATCGTCATACCCGAGCCTGTGCTTCACGCGCGTGACCATGAAATAGCAGACCGCGCCGGCGCAGGCGCCGATGATCATCGCCGGGAACGGCTTCACGAAGCCCGATGCCGGGGTGATCGCAACCAACCCTGCCACGCAGCCGGAAATAGCGCCGAGCATGCTCGGCTTGCCGGCGTCCATCCACTCCATCGCGAGCCACGCCAGCGTTGCCGCCGCCGCGCCGAAGTGCGTCGCGACGAATGCGCTGGTCGCCAGGCCCGACGCGGAAAGCGCGCTGCCCGCGTTGAAGCCGAACCACCCTACCCACAGCATTCCCGCGCCCACCGTACTGATCACCAGGTTATGCGGCTTCATCGCCGGCGAGGGATAGCCCAAGCGCTTGCCGAGGTAGATCGCGCACACCAGCGCGGAAACTCCGCTCGTGATGTGCACGACGGTGCCGCCCGCGAAATCCAGGCACGGGATTTTGCCGCCGGAAAATGCGTTGAGCAGCCCGCCCTTGCCCCACACCATGTGCGCCATGGGGAAATACACCACCAGAGTCCACAACACCGTGAACAGCAGCATCGCGCTGAACTTCATGCGCTCGGCGAATGCGCCCGAAATCAGCGCCGGCGTAATGATCGCGAACATCAACTGATAGACCATGAACGTGGCATGCGGAATCGTGCCCGCGTAATCTGTATTGGGTGCGGAACCTACGCCATCCAGGAATGCAAACTGGAAATTCCCGATGTATGGGGAAGATCCGCCAAACGCCAGGCTGTACCCGACCACCGCCCAGATCACGGTGACGACCGCCATCAAAATGAAGCTGTGCATCATCGTGCCCAGAACATTTTTTCGGCGCACCAGGCCGCCATAGAAGAGCGCCAGACCGGGAGCTGTCATCATCAATACCAATGCGGAGCTCACCAGCATCCAGGCATTGTCGCCCGCGGTCTGCGCGGATTTCGTAGCGGCTTCCATGGCCGCGAGGCGGACATTCAGATCCGGCGCCGCCTGCGCCATCGCGCCGCTTGCGGAGAGTAGGGAAAACACACCAAGTTTTGTGAAATGGTTCATCGTGGGACCAATATTCAGGTGGACAGTTTGCCGATATTATCCCTCCGGGCGCAGGCACCTATCCAGACGGAACTTTCTATTGAGCGGATTGGATTTTTTTATACTGCCGCCGATTGGCGCGCACATTAAAAAGGCTCCGATCCGGCGCGTGAGGTGTATTCTCAAATTGTCACAGAAGCGAAGAAAGAGTGACCGGCGGCGTGAGCCGCCGAGGGCAGCGGCCGGAAGGTATTTGTGAGCACTTCCGGCCCTGCCTACCCGCCTTATCTTTTCCTGCCAGTTGGATCGCCGCTCGGCTACAATCTGATAAACGATCCACATGGCAACCGCCCTTGTTCAGAAACCAATTATCGATCCACGGTACGCGTTTTTCAAACTCGTCATCAAGGAATCGAAGATCCACCATCGTGGTGTCTATGCCGCGGAGCGCATTCCAGCGCGCCGCAAAGTGATTGAGTACACCGGCGAAAGAATCAACCGCCGCGAAACCAAACGCCGTGGTGACGGCGACATCACTTACCTCTTCACGCTCGACGATTACTGGACGCTCGACGGCGCCCACGGCGGCAGCGGCGCCGAAATCATCAACCATAGCTGCGAGCCCAATCTCTACGCCTGGAACTTTAAAAAGCACATCCTCTACATGAGCAAGCGCGTCATCAAGCCGGGCGAGGAATTGACCATCGATTACCGCTTTGATAGGAAGGTCGAGCGCGTGCCCTGCCTCTGCGGCTCGAGGAATTGCCGCGGCACGATCAATCTGCTGAAATAAGCTTGCGACAGCTATCATAAGGTTAGTGCTTTCCGCGAAATCCTTTTTCCTCACATTCTGCGCAGCGGGCATTCTAACTGCCCAGGGAGTTCCGACACTCGCCCAGCGAATTGCCGCGCGATTGCGGCCCAACGACCTGAAGGCCGACGTCTCCTTCCTCGCCTCCGACGCCCTACAGGGACGCGCTACGCCCTCCCCGGGCCTTGATATGGCGGCCGAATACATCGCCTCGCAATTCCGCCGCGCCGGCCTCGAACCGGCGGGCGACGACGGTTACTTCCAGACCGCCAACTACGTCTCCGTCAAGCCGAACCTCGACGGGCTGCACTTCTCGCTCGGCGGGGTCAAAGCTGCCGATGGGGCCATCACATTTCAGCAAGCGGTTGCGACAGAACTGCGAGACGCCACCGCCTTCAAGATTGCGCTGGCCGACACCTCAGAGCTCTACTCACTGACCGCCGATAAGATCCGCGGCAAGGTCCTTCTTGTCGAGATGCCGCCCGCCGGCGGCCGGGGAGGCGGCGCGGTTTTTCAGTCGCAACGACGGCTGATGACCGTTGTCAGCGCATTCGAGCCGGCCATGCTGGTTGTCGTCCGTCCCACCGCTCCGCCCGCGAACCCCAACATGACCTCGCCGCTTCGCGACGTCGCCTTGCCCGAACCGAGAATGCCGGTGATCGCTATCGGCGACAAGGCGATCGCCGAGGCGCTCGCCGCCGCCAAGCCCGGACCGCTCGACGTGACCGTTTCGGCGCACATCGGCGCGCCCGTGCTGCAGCCTGTGAAGGTCCGCAACGTCGCCGGCCTGTTGCGTGGAAGCGATCTACAGTTGAAGGACACGTGCCTGATCGTCACCGGTCACTACGACCATCTCGGCGTGCGCCCTAACGCGTCGGGCGACAGCATCTACAATGGCGCGAACGACGATGCCAGCGGCACCTCCAGCGTGATCGAGATCGCCAACGCGATCACCGC
>JAOAPT010000247.1 GCA_025463045.1 Candidatus Solibacter sp. | reverse complement strand
GTTCGATGCGTTCTTCACGACCAAGCCGGAGGGAATGGGCATGGGCCTTTCGATTTGCCGGACCATCATTTCGGCGCACGGCGGCCGGTTGTCGAACGCGAATAATGGGGACCACGGCGCTACCTTCGAGTTCACGCTGCCGGCGTATGTGGAGACGTCGAACAGAGTCGAGATAGCGACCGTGTGACGCCCCGACGACACGGAGGACCTACGGGCGAGACAGTTTTCCTGATTGACGATGACGTATCGGTGCGGGAAGGGCTGAGCGGGCTGATCGAATCGGTGGGCCTGCCAGTGCAGACATTCGCGTCCGCGCTGGAGTTCCTTGCCCTTAACCCGGTGGAGGCCGAGGGTTGCGTGGTCCTGGATGTTAACATGCCCGGGATGAACGGATTGGACTTGCAGCGCGAGATGAATAACTCCGGTATTTCCCTGCCCGTGATTTTTCTTACCGGTCATGGCGACATACCCATGACTGTTCATGCCTTGAAGGCCGGCGCCGTTCATTTCCTAACGAAGCCGGTGAGAGAAGACGAGTTGATGTCCGCGATCCGGCAGGCGCTGGAAAACGACCGCGAGTCACGTTCGGGGCGCGCGGAAGTCCGGCGACTTCGCGAGTGCTTCGATTTGCTGGCGCCCCGAGAACGCCAAGTCATGCAACTGGTGGTTTCAGGACGGCTCAACAAGGAAATCGCCTATGAGCTTGGTGTCAGCGAGCGAACCGTTAAGCTACACCGGGGGCAAGTCATGCGCAAGATGCGCGCCGAATCGCTGGCTGACCTGGTCAAACAGGCAGAGAAGCTCGGTCCGCTCCGTCTAGCCGTGCAGAACGGCGGGAAGAGATCCCCAGCTTCTTCATCTTCGAGATCAGGGTAGTGCGCGGAAGGCCCAGGTGCCGCGCAGCGCCGCTTGGTCCGCCGATGATCCACTCAGTGGAAGCCAATACTTCCAGGATGTAATCGCGCTCCATCTCGATGAGAGTGTTACCACCGGAATGGTAGCTTTCGACGTCGCGCTTGGGCTCCAGCCTTGGAACGCGTAGGACCCCCTCTTCGGATAAGATCACTGCGCGCTCGATCACGTTCTGCAGTTCGCGCACGTTGCCGGGCCAATTGTGGTCCATCAGCGCCTGTATCGCGTCGTAAGGAATGGTTTGAATGGGCCGTTGCGTGGTGGCGGCTGCGCTGTCCACAAAATGGCGCACCAGACCCGGTATATCCTCGCGCCTATCGCGCAGCGGAGGCAACGTGATCGGAAAGACGTTGAGTCGATAGAATAGATCGATGCGAAACGCTTGTTCGGCGACCAATTCCGCCAGATTCCTGTTGGTTGCGGCGATCACCCGGACGTCGACGCGCAGGGTGCGGGCGCTGCCCAGCCGTTCGAACTCCCGCTCCTGCAAAACGCGAAGAAGCTTTGCCTGAAGGCTTGGCGGGACATCGCCGATCTCATCCAGGAATAGCGTTCCATGATTGGCCGCCTCAAAGCGTCCCACGCGTTGTGCGATGGCGCTGGTGAAAGCGCCCTTCTCGTGGCCGAAGAGTTCGCTCTCGAGCAAGCCTTCGGGTATAGCCGCACAATTCAAGCGAATGAATGGGCCGTCGCACCGGCGACTGAGTTCGTGAATCATGGCTGCGAACAATTCTTTGCCTGTACCAGTCTCGCCGTAGATAAGAACGGTGGAATCTGTCGGGGCGACGATGCGCGCCTGCCGCAAGGCATCTTGAAGAACCTGGCTCGTTCCCACGATCCCATTTGCGCCTTCAGAGCGATCTGCAGGATCATGGGCCGCTGGTTTCAGGATGGAAAGGCCCTGGCTTAGCGCGTGCTCGGAATTAATAGGCACTACAGTGGCGGTAGACATCGTTTACACTCCAAGGTTAATTGAAATTCGGTCGAACCACTTAATTTCGTGATTGTATAATCGCCCTTCGCACGGCTTGCAGCAAAACCTCCGGCTGAAACGGTTTGTACAACAGGGCTATTACTCCCGCCTTCGCCGCCCAGATATCCATCTCCTGATTCGCGTGAGCCGTGATGATGATTGTAGGAATAGATCGCCGACTGTGGGTCAATTGCGTGTATAGCTCAACACCCGACATGCCGGGCAGACGCACATCCAGGATCAAACACGCCAAAGAATCCCGATGATGGACCGACTGCAGAAACTCCTCGGCGGAGGCAAACAGCGCGGCTTCATAGCCAACCGACTCGGCGAGGCCCGCCAGCGATTCCCGGACGCATTCATCGTCGTCGACAACTGCGATGATTGGAACCTGTGAAAACTCGTTCATGACTTGTTCCCATTGCGACCGTGCCGCATCTTCGATCTCTGAAGCCAGAATACGGCAGCTGCCCGATCCGGGAAAGCTGTACTTTGGTGCAAAGGTGCGCGTCCTTTTGGAGGTGCGTCTCCTGGAGCACGAATGGCATTTGAGGGATGCGATGGGAGCGAATCCATGGATCGGAGAAGCGCCTTGGGCACACTGTCCGGGACAAGCGAGAAGGTATCGGCGATTGGGCTGGGCGTCTATCAGCGGGGAGATCTCCCCCGACCCGGAGGACGCCATCAGCCGCGCCCGGTCGAACACCTGAAGTCTATCCAGGCTCTTTGGACGGCCTGGACTGCCGTATGCGCTTTACGGCCTGCGCCCACCAAAACCAATGGCCTGAAAGATCCAATTCGCCGATTGGCCAGGGCCTGGTTGGAGGACGCCTCCGGGAGAGAAACCCGTGATCAGAATGAAGGCGTCGATGGCGCCGGTCTGCTCGTTCTCCCTGCCCATGATCAGAACCGCGTCGCCTCGCTTCAGGTCACCGACGGTCGCGCGGTACAGGCGGCGGTCCCGGGCGCCGGGCACCGCATTCTCTCCCACCACGTAGATCGACATGAAATCAAAGCGAACAGGCCGGATGCGTCCGGAGCGAAAGTCGCGAAGCCGGACCAGACTAGTCAGAGGCTCCATGGATTCGACGGAGCCGCCAAAGCTGCGGAAGCCTCCGGACACTACCAAGCTAGCCCGCATGGCGTGCGTACTAGTAACTCGTTCACCGCGGACGTAAATGGCGTCCCCCGCGGCGAGCGATTCCCAATTGCCGCGGACTGCGTCGGCCGGGTCATCGGCTGCAGCCGGTAATGTCCAAAACGCCACGGATCCCGCGGCGTCGACCGAGACGTCAGAGGAATTTGGGACACTTACCGTAATCCTGTGGTTGATCGGGTCCACCGCTCGAACTGTGCCAAAGAGGCTTTCAGCCTGCCAACGGACCAGTTCCCGCTTGTCGCGGTCGTCGATCTCTCCTCGAAGCGTGACGCGTACGCGCGATGCGGTATCCTGCCTGTCCGCTTGAAATGCTTCGACGCAGAGGCGGTCGTCTATGTTCAACCCTTCGAGTATCCCGATGTCATCGGGCCGGAAGGTGGCATCGGCGGTGGCGAAGGTCGTCGAATCGTTATAGTGGAACTCGAAATACTGGCCGGAGTCGCTCTTAAGAGTGATCGTGTGCTCCAGCAAGTCCCATCCGGCGAGCTGGCCGGCGGCCCGGCACGCCACGACGGGCGGGGTGGTAGTCTGCCATGCCTCTGCGAGCATAGGCGCCGCAAGGAGGTAGAGCACAGCGCCGCCTCGAACCACACTCAACGTCCACATATCTTTCTTCTCCTGATACTCGACAGCTACCTTGCTCTCCTGAGTGCAAGCGTCGAGCCAAACCGATGGTTCGACCGGTATTGGAAGACTGAGAGTTATCGCGATGGGACCGACTGCAGTAGTCGGATCGGCGACAGTGATGACTCCGGTTCGACGCGTACGCCAATCTAAGGCCAACAGTTCGTGAGGAGTCCGGCCCGTGTGCGACTTTGGCCGTTCGACTGCACCATCACAATGATGGCCAAGGATTTCACGCTCAATCGAATTCGTGACGCCATCCGGTACGCACACGGCCGGGTTCGCTGGAAGATCGCGGCAATCATCGCTGTCACCGGGGCGTCTACAATTCTGATCGTCTGCCTGGCAGTTGCTACTTTGAACGTATTGGTGCGGCGGGAAAGTGCCAATGTGGCGGAGAAGCAGATCCAGGTACTGATTCAGGCGAGCCGCTCCGTGGCTCCTGCAATTCTGGATCATGCCGGCGCTTGCGCGGTGTCACCGATGAATTCCAGCGGGCTCAAGCCACTGCTGGCTTACACGGACGAGGCGTTTCCCCAAGCTCAGGCCTCCCTGATTGTCGAGAGCCCCCGAGGTGTGCAGTCTCTGCTGCCGGGGACAAACCGCAGCTTCGGCAAACATCCGGATTGGTTGCCGAACACCGATTTCGCGGGACTGGTGGTCGATCGGGGAGAGCTCGAGATCCGCAACGTCCTGACTCGGCAGAGCGGCACCTGCAAAGCCACGGCGACCTTCAGCTTACCGCTAGGATCCGAATTAGCTAAGCGACTCTCTTCGGCAGCGGGCACGGCCGTGACGCCTGTCTCCCCCAGGCCCTTTCGTGTGCATTCGCCGAACCAGCGGCTGCTCAGAACCATCGAAGGCAATTTTCTGCCTGGCATAGCGCGACCGGTCGCCGTTGTCTTGACGGCGCGCAACTGGGAAACCGGCGCACTGGAAGACTGGATCGCGTATCGCGTTCAGCCCAGTTACATACGGACCTTCGAAGATGTGGCACGTCTGGGCAGCCAACGGGCGAACTGGGTTTGGCTTCTGGCCGCACTTGCCCTTGTGGTCTTGCTTATGGAGGCATCGGGCGTGTGGATGTGCATTCGCCTCGGCAGTAGCATCGCCGTCGCAGTTGATGACCTCAGTAGTGCGGCACGCCAAATTGCAAGCGGCAACCTGGCCTGGAGGACGGCGGTGCGCAGCAAGGATCAGTTGGGGGAGCTGAGCAGTAACTTCAACGACATGGCCATGGCCCTGGAGCGGCTTCAAAAGGAGGAGGCAGCGGCACTGAAGACCGAGAGCGAACTTCAAGCAGCACGGAGTGTTCAGGAGTACCTGTATCCCCGCGTGGTGCCGGTACTGCGTGGGGCCACCGTGGCAGGCCGCTCGCTCGCGGCGCGAACGGTAGGGGGCGATCTTTACGACTTCCTGGATCTCGGCGTGCAGCGAATTGGGATTCTTTGTGCGGATGTGAGCGGAAAAGGGATTCCGGCCGCACTCATGATGGCCAACTTGCAAGCTGTCGCGCGCGCGCACCTTTGCGACGGAGTGGACAAACCGGATGTCCGGGCCGGCCGTTTCGTTGAACGACTCAATCAAGAGCTCGCCGGCCGCTTCGGAGACAATCGCTACGCGACTCTGTTCTGGGCGGCGTACAACGCCGATACGTCAGTGTTGACGTATGTCAACGCGGGGAATCCCTCGCCCATTCTGATCGGCCCAGCCGGCGAGCTCGAGAGGCTGGAATCGGATGCTTTCCCAATTGGAATGTTCGCGAGTGCGCGATACACGGCGAAAGACTTGCCAATCCTGCCGGGAAGCCGGCTGGTGATTTTCAGCGATGGTCTTACGGACGCACAAAACGCCGCGGAGCAAGACTTCGGGGACGAGCGCTTGATTGATTGTTGCAGAGCCATCGCGCCCGGGATTGGTGCAGAAGGTGTGGCCGGGAGACTGATGCAGATGGTCGCGGAGTGGTCAGCCGGAACCGAGCAGTTCGACGACACAACGGTGGTTGTAGTCGACGTCTCCCGATGAATCCACTGAGACGTAATCAAGACACAAGGGGCAGCACGTCGTCACGGCCCCCGGCCCAAATTATTGAATTCGCGTTGGAACGACGCCACTAACTCAAGTTGGACCCTTGGCCGCCCGATTGCACATCACATAGGCGGATAGAAGGAGAATCTACCATGAACGCGCAACGTAAGATACTAGCTACCCTTGGGATCGTGCTGCTCGCCACCACCGCCTCATTCGCGCAGCAGGTGAAGACTGACTACGATCGCAGTACGGATTTTAACCAATACAAGACGTACTCCTGGCAAAAGGTCCAAACAGAAGATTCATTGTGGGCCGACCGGATTCAGGAGGCCGTCAACTCGACTCTGGCCGCCAAGGGCTGGACGCAGGTGCCCTCGGGCGGCAATGTCGCCATCGTGGCGATCGAGATGACTCGAAATCAGCAGACTCTCGACACCTTCTACAACGGATTCGGCGGCGGCTGGCGATGGGGCGGCGGATTCGGAGACTCAACGACAACGGTCGATAACTACAAAGTCGGTACGCTTGTTGTCGACCTGTTTGACGCCAACACAAAGAAACTCATTTGGCGGGGATCTTCGAGTGACACGCTTTCCGATAAGTCGGACAAAAACATCAAGAACCTGGACAAGGGTGTGCAGAAGATGTTCAATCATTTTCCACCGGCGGAGAAGAAGTAGTCCTCGTAGCACGGAGGCATGAAAGGAGAAGCCACTATGAAATGGTATTTACAACAGGGCATCGCACTCGTCCTGTCGTGGTGCCTGCTACTCGTTGGCACCGGAGACGGGTTCGCCTATCAGGCGAACCCAGCTTCGCAGCCCGCCCAGGCGGCGCAACAGAGTCCTGAACAATTGCAGCAACTCGTAGCGCCTATCGCGCTGTACCCTGACGCGCTGATCGCACAGATCCTGCCGGCCGCAACTTACCCAGACCAGGTATTAGAGGCCGGGAAGTGGATGGAACAACATAAGGACCTTCAGGGCGACGAATTGGCCAAAGAAGTAGACAAGCAGTCTTGGGACGCGA
This sequence comes from Candidatus Solibacter sp., assembly GCA_025463045.1. GTDB lineage: Bacteria > Acidobacteriota > Terriglobia > Bryobacterales > Bryobacteraceae > Solibacter. Next base: position 3,048 of record JAOAPT010000247.1, on the reverse strand, counting down.
GTCTCAAGGCGTTAACGCAGTTTCCGGCAGTCCTGGCGAACATGAGCCGGAATCTTGCCTGGACGTCCGAACTGGGCGACGCCTATGTCAACCAACAGCAGGACGTCAGTCAAGCGGTGCAGACTATGCGCGAGCGGGCCAAGCAGGCCGGGAACCTGAATACCACGCCTCAGGAGAAGGTAGAAGCGAAGGGAAAGACGATCGTCATTGAACCAGCGGAAACCAACATGGTTTACGTTCCTCAGTACGACCCCTGGCTGGTCTACGGGGCTCCACTGGCGATCTTTCCCGGTTGGTATTCGTATCCGGGACTCTTCCTCGACGGTCCAGGAATCGGTTTCGGGTTGGGATTCGGAGTGGGGCTTTTTGCCGGCTTCGGCTGGGGTTGGCACAATTGGGGATTCGATTGGCACCACGGCGGAAGAGTCGTCTACAACCACAACACGTACATCTCGCATAGCAGAACTATCGTCAATCGCAATAGCTTTCACTCGGGCCGAACGAGCTTCAATCACGAGGCCGGCCGCAGTTTCGGCGGACATGAAGGCGTTCATGGGGCGACCGCACCCGCCGGCACGCATTCGGGTGCATTCGGCGGGTTCAACCACGGCGGTGTTGCGAGAGGCAATTCCTTCCGCGGACAGTCCAGTTTTGGCGGTTTCCACGGAGGTGGTTTCCATGGAGGAGGAGGAGGAGGCTTCCATGGCGGCGGCGGCCACGGTGGGGGTCGAAGATAGTTTGCACGAGGTGATTCAACTATGAAACGAGAAGTGACTCATATATTGAACCTGCGGCCCCAGGGGTTTTCGGGGCCTCGATTTGCCGTGGTTCCGGTAGCACTCCTGGCGATGTGGACGATGACTGGAGCGTTCCCGGGCCTGGCTCAACAACCTCCTCAGCCGACATTCCCGTCGGCTGAGGAGGCAACGAAGAGCCTGTTTCAGGCGGTGCAGAGCAACGACGAGGAGACCATCGTGAAGATCCTGGGTGGACCAACGGAACTCACCTCCTCACGCGACAAGGGCCAAGATAAGGTGGATCGCGAGTTGTTCGTCCAAAAATATCAGGAGATGCATCGCCTGGGTCGGGAGCCCGATGGATGTGTGACCCTGTACATAGGCGCCGAGAACTGGCCATTCCCTATCACGATCATCGAGAAGAACAATGCCTGGCGCTTTGATCCGGATGCCGGCGTGAAGGAAGTCATGTTCCGCCGAATTGGCGAAAACGAACTCACGGCAATTGCACTCTGCCACGAGTACGCCGCCGCCGCAAAACAGGATCGAACACATTCAAACCTTACAAGCGTGGTGAGCAGGGTGGCAGGGGAATCCGCCGGCGGCGACCCCATCCTGTTCCACGGGTACTATTTTCGCGAACTGCCGATCCGGCCAAAGACGGCGGGCGGATTCGCCCTGATCGCTTACCCCACGGAGTATCGGTCATCCGGAGTGATGACCTTCATCATCAAGGACAACGATGTTGTGTACGAGAAGGACCTTGGCGCGAAAACCTCAGCGCTCGCTCCGACAATGGCGACGTTTCACAAAGATGCAACGTGGCGCTCGACTGATGAATAGAAGCTGAAGTGCCGGCGCGTGGCGCCGAAGTCCTGGACGGCCTCGTTCTCCAAATCGGCGTTGGGCCGTCCAGGACCTCGATGATTGGCTTCACGGATTGTACATTCTGCTCTGGAATCCCCATCACCACGTCCAGGTCACGCGCCGGCTCGCGATGGATCAGGGCGTTGCTATCCGATCGGGGCGATGACGATGCACGGCATGTCGAAGCCACTATCTCATGCGCGGAACCGGCTGCGTGGTCCTGTCATGCATTATCGACATGGGCCAGAGACGAAGGCCTGACCGTCGCAAGTCGTTGCGTCGCCAGGGATGCGAGTTTGTCTTTAGTTCGGTTGGGGCCAGGCGGGAAGCGCTAGAAATCGCACTCACGCCTCGACTAAACTCGGCCTCGACTCCGAGGCTGCTGCGCCGAGGAGAAGGGGACGGCCAGTCGCGATATGCCCCACGCCAATCAGAATCGCCATCGTCTCGACGTCTTCGATGGCCGCGGCCCGAAATGTCCGCGAGGATTAGAAACAATCCGTTCGTCTGGTGACCAAATTCCAATCGCCGGCGACTGGCCGTAGACGGTACTCCGCCACTTTCGCGGCGCTCAACCGCAGCACCGTGGAGGGCACCTCATCCCTTACGATATCGCTCTTATCATTCAGGACAGGCCTGTCACGCGCAGTGATGAAGGATCCTCTCTACTGACGATAGCCTCTACGCCGACCACCCGAATACGACACTACTCCTTCTCGGCAGTCCATTCACCTGTCAGCGCTTCGTGGTTGATCCGTTGACGAACACACTCCAATCAGAGCCGCGACCGCCAGGGAGCGGTAATCGCCGGATTGGGCCGGTAACATGGGTGACATCGGTATCCGGGAAGATTGGGAACAGTTGATTGGGATTGAGAAGTTTGAGCTCTCTTAACAGCAGGCTAATAAGTGCATGCCGTGGAAAGAGAGCAGACCCATGGACCTACGCGTTCAACTGATTCAGGATTACCACGACGGTGAGAGTATTTTTAGAGTATTTCATCGCTCGCCGAGATTTATGGCATCGCACGGAAGACCATCTACAAGTGGCTGGACCGTCATGTGAACGAGGGGCGCGGCCGGACTCGGCGACCGTAGCCGCGCTCCGCTCCTTTTGCCCGGCAAACTCAGCCAGGAATTGATCGCTTCGATTATCGCCGCGCGTCGCCACTGGAACTGGGGACCCAGAAAACTGCGCGTCAAGCTGAGCACCGCACAGTTGCAGATCGTGTGGCCGGCAGAAAGCACTATCGGCGAAGTATTGAAGCGCGCTGGCCTTACGCACCGGCGCAAGTCGCGGGTCCGGACAGCGCCATATGGGCAATCGTTTGCCGCCGTCGTTGGCGGCAATCACACCTGGTGCACCGAAATTCAAAATCAGGATTTCCACGCTTCCCACCGTCCCTGGAAAAAGCTGCCACGATTACCACATTCCCACAGGCGCT
>JAOAPT010000231.1 GCA_025463045.1 Candidatus Solibacter sp. | reverse complement strand
TCGATGCTCCCCCCTTCCTGGCGTACAGCCAGTTGGAATGCGCCGCGATGCTGCTGGAATCGCGCGTGTCGAGCAAGCGCGCCCGGGCAGCGGGTCTGCTGCAAGAGGCAATCGAGGCGGGCGATCGGATGGGAATGGCGAAGGTAAAGCGGGATGCCGAATTGCTGATCGCGTCGTTGGGCGGATAACGGGGATCCGAGACTCTGGAACGCGCCCAATCTTGGGAGGAAGGACGCGCGAGCATGATTCCTGCCTCAGAATCCAGGCCCTCGAAAGTAGCTGGTCAGAAGACATCGGATGTCGACGCCCGGAGCGATGCTTGGACGGCTTGGCTCCAATAGGTGACTTATCTTTCCCGGACAGCCGCTCGGCCGCTGAGCGACGTCCCTTCGCGTGAATATTTTGACAGACGGGATAGATTACCGCGAGCCCCCGCTTATTTACGGGCGTCTCGCAAATCGAGGATTTCACGAATTTTCTGCAGTAGCCCCTGGGCGGAGAACGGCTTGCGCAGAAATGGCGTATTTGGTTTGAGGATGCCCCGCTGATAGATGATTTCTTCCGTGTAGCCGGAAATGTACAAAACCCGCATGTCGGATCGTAAGTTTAAGAGCTGGGCCGACAATTCAGGGCCGCTCATTCCCGGCATGATGACATCGACGAGGAGCAGGTCCACCTGTTCCCGACCCATCGCCAATTTGTTCATCGCGTCGGCTCCGCTTTGTGCCTCCAATACGTTGTAGCCGGCACCTCTGAGGATGAAGCAGATCAAGTCACGAATCGCATCCTCATCCTCCACAACGAGAACGCTCTGCGCGCGGTCCGGCCGAGCCTCGTCGACCCTGGGCGCGCGCCCAACGTCTTCCGTATTCTGATCGGTGCGAGGAAGAAAGATCTTGAAGGTCGTGCCTTTGCCTGGCTCGCTGAAAACCCAAACGTCGCCGCCGCTCTGCCTTACCGTTCCGTACACCATCGAGAGGCCTAGTCCCGTCCCTTTCCCGACCTGCTTTGTAGTGAAGAACGGCTCAAAAATGCGGGCTTGAGTCTCCGCGTCCATGCCTGTTCCCGTGTCGGTTACCGAGAGCATCACGTAATCGCCGGGGTTTATTTCGGGGTGCGATTCAACATCGTGCGCACTGAGAGTCACATTGGTCGTTTCGATGAGGAGGCTGCCACCATCCGGCATCGCATCGCGAGCGTTCACCGCGAGATTGAGCAGCACGTGAACGATCTGGCCGGGATCGGCTTTCACATTCCCGAGGTGAGGCCGCCGGACTGTCCGAATCTCAACGTCTTCGCCGATCAACCGGCGCAGCATTTGTTCCGTTTCCGAGACGATATCGCCAAGGTCCACGACCTTGGGCTGGAGCATCTGCCGGCGGCTGAACGCCAGAAGTTGCCGCGTCAGCTCTTCTGCCCGGCGGCCCGCTCTTTCGACCTCGTCAATGCCGCGTTGCGAGGGATGGTCGGGGCCTAACTCGCCGCGCACAAGTTGGTTGTACCCAAGTATGACCGTCAGAAGGTTGTTGAAATCGTGAGCGATTCCGCCGGCCAGCCGACCGATCGATTCCATTTTTTGGGCCTGCCGGAGTTGCTCCTCAAGTTTTCTGCGCTCGCTGATGTCCACAATAAAGCCCACCATGCGAACGAGATTGCCCTGGGCGTCCGCGGCGAAATAGCCGTCACCCTGCACCTCGAGGAACCGGCCCGATTTCTTACCAACCCTATACCGCAGATGAAACGGCAGGTGGGTGGAGAGCACCCGCTCGATTTGCTTTTCGAACGATTCGCGGTCGTCGGGATGTATAATCTTCACCCAACGCGAGATGCGGCCCGCAAGTTCCTCGGGCGAGTATCCGAGGATGGCTTCTACATTTCCGGAATAGGTCACATGGTCTTTTTTCAGGTCCCAATCATACAGAATCTGTCCGCTGGCGCTGATCGCTGCATCGTAGCGGTTCTTCGACTCGATCAACGCACTCTCGCTGTTCTTTCGGGCAGTGATGTCTCGGGCACTGGTAGCAATCAAGGAGGAACCGCCTTGCGGATCGGCAAGACGGGACGCCAACTTTTCTACCCAGCGTATCGAGTGGTCCGTCCGAACCACACGGTGTTCCACACTCAGAGTTTCGCCATTTTTTAGAAGCCTGTCCAAACCTGCCAATATGGCCTTGTGGTCCTCGGGTGGGATCGCATCCAGCCATGATCTTCCATCCGCGTAGAGGCTCTCGCGCGTGCGTCCCCAAATCTGCTCATATGCGGGACTTACATAGAGGAACCGTCCAAAGTCATGAGTCACTAACGCGACGGCTTCCGGAAGCGTTTCCAGGATGCGCCGGAACAGTTCCTGCTGCGGATCAAAAAGGTCCTCGCGGCGCTTGAGCCAGGTTACGTCGGAAATAGTGCAAATCGCGTCATAAGTGGTACTGTTTTTTGACGAGAGACGACTGGCGTTAATCGACAGCCAGACCTGTTGACGAGGTGCGGGACGGCGGATGCCGACCATATAGTTGCGCACAGGTTTCGTGGGCCTGATGAGATCTGCTAATGGATTCTCCTGCGCAAACGCCGACCCGTCCTCGTGAACCGCCGTCCACTCCCGAGCAGCGGGCCGCATTTCACCCAGCTCGGATTCGGTGATACCAAAGAAGTCCAGTGCGGCTTGGTTCCACACCCGCGGTTTGCCGCCTCGTCCAGAGAGTACCAGGCCGACATCGACGCTCTGCAGTAGGGCTGCGAATCGTTCTGCGTCGAATCGTTCTGCGTTATTGAGACGTTCCGCCGACACACGATTGCCAGCAGCGCTTCGTCCGGCCATTGACCGCTCCCCCGTCGGCCGCGCAACAGGACTCAATTGCGGCTAGCCTAACTGTCGCCGGCGGGGAAACCGCTGAACTACAAGAGAAGAAGTCTGTGTGAAATGCGACTAAGACTACCGTGAACTGATGCGGACCTGTGAAGCGCTATGCACGTTTAGGTCAATTGTTTGCAGGGAGACTTTCAGTGTCGCCGTCCGCGGCTCCAGAAGGCCACGATCCCGACGGCTACTAGAGACTACGGCATGGTGTTTGGTTCTACTGTGGCGAAGACGTTACGAGATCGACGGTCTGGCTTAAGAGAGCTTAGCAGGTGGCGCATGGATCGTACACGCTAACGGCTGCCGTGTCGAAGCAGTTGCGCAATCGGATCGAGGAGCCCGCCAAGGCACGAATGGAAGTAGTATGGCGGTTGTGAGATTCGCGCGGCTCTATCTCTCACTGATTCTCACCTCGGGTGACGTGTGCGCTCAAGACACCGTCGCCAATTGGTTTCCCGTTCATGTAGGGACAGATGGACCT
>JAOAPT010000268.1 GCA_025463045.1 Candidatus Solibacter sp. | reverse complement strand
TTTTTTGTCGTGCTCGGGCTGGCGAGTATTTTCTGGCTGGTGCCGTGGTGTTTGCAGGGCGGGGGCGGGGGAGGGCAGGCGGCGACGGAGGTTGGGCCGACGACGCTCGAAATCCTGAGCAAGCGCTCGGCGTGGGGTGCATTCTTCGGGCATTTTTGCGGGAACTACTTCTGGTATTTTCTGCTGACGTGGCTGCCGACTTACTTTGTGAATGAGCGCGGATTTTCGAATGCCGCGATGCTGCGGATTACGTCGGTTTCGTTCTTCCTGATCGCGGCGGCGACGGTGTGCGCGGGATGGTTTTCGGACCGGTGGATCGCGCGCGGGGGATCGCCGACACGGGTGCGGAAGACGGTGGTCGCGGTCGGGCTCACGGGGTCGACGATTATTCTGCCGGTGGCGATCGTGACGAATCCGATGGTCGCGCAGGCGCTGCTTTTGATCGCGTGCATGTCGTTCGGGATCTACGTGTCGAATCACTGGGCGATCACGCAGACGCTCGCTGGGCCGCTGGCGGCGGGACGTTGGACGAGCTTGCAGAATGGCGTGGGCAATCTTTCCGGCATTGCGGGCTCGTGGCTCACGGGCATGGCGGTGGATCAGACGAAATCGTTCGTGCTGCCGTTTGCGATTGCGGGGGCGATCGCGCTGACGGGTGCGGTGCTGTGGGTGTTCGTGGTGGGCCCGGTGCGGCAGGTGGAGTGGAAGGAGGGGCGCGCATGAAGGGCATCCTCGTTTCCGGCGCGGTGGTGTACGACACGCTGGTCGTGCCTGCCGCGGACTCGCCGTGGGGGACGACCACGTTCGTGGATACGATTGAGCCGCACCCGGGAGGAAATGGTGCGAACACGAGCCTGGCGCTGGCGAAGATCGGCGCTCCAGTGCGCCTGATCGCAACGGTCGGCGACGATGCGCCTGGGCATTTTCTGCTCGAGGCGCTTCGCAGCGCCGGGGTGGATACGACGTGCGTCACGGTGGTTCCGCATGCCGCGACGGCGTCGACGGTCGCGCTGGTGAATCATGCGGGGGATCGGAAGTTTTTTCATCGCATGGGCGTGAGTGCTACTGCGTTCGCGGAGACGATTGACTTCTCTGCGGCGCTGACGGATGGTATGGCGCGATATCACCTGGCGAGCCTTTTTATCCTTCCGCGGATGCGCGCGCACGCCCCCGAGACGCTGGCCCGGGCGCGCGCGGCGGGACTTGCGACGTCGCTCGACACGAACTGGGATCCGCAGGGGCGCTGGCTGCAGGACGTTCGGCCGTGCCTGCCGCATCTCGACATCATCTTTCTGAACGAGGATGAAGCGCGGATCTCGACGGGCGCTCCGACGCCCAAGGCTGCGGCGCGCTGCCTGCTCGACGGTGGGGCCGGTACGGCTGTGATCAAGCTTGGGGCGCGCGGGTGCGCGATCTACACGCACGCCAGCGAGATCCTCTCGCCGGCTTTCGACGTTCCCGCTAAGGACACGACGGGGGCGGGCGATTGTTTCGTGGCGGGCTTTCTATCGGCGCTGGTTGAGGGCGCGACGTTGGCGGATGCCGCGCGGCGAGCGAATGCACTAGGGGCGATCACGGTCCAGCACACGGGCGGCGCTTCCGGCATTCGCGATGGCATCGATCTCGACGCGTGGCTAACCACCGCGATCCCCCGTACACTGGAAGGATGAGGGCGACGCGCTTCTGCGCCATCCTGATGCTCGTTGCGGCTAATTGCCCGGCGCGCGAGCCTGCGGAGTGGACCGTCGCGCGATCGCCGCACTTCAGCGTATACTCCGACTCGTCGCCCGAAACGGCGCGGGCTCTTGCGGCCGGGCTCGAGCGGCTGCACGCGTTCTTCTCGCGGTTCATCGGGTTGGCTCCGCCGGCAGCGCGCGAACTCCGGGTGATCGCGTTTGCGTCGGCACGCGAGTACACCCAATTTCGCACCAGTCCGAATGCCGACGCGTTTTATCTAGGAGCGGCGGATCGCGATTACATTGTGCTGCCGACGCCGGCTCGCGGGGAACTACGCATTCCGGCGCACGAGTACGCGCACGTTCTCATTCATGGGACAGGCTGGAGATTGCCTGAGTGGCTCGCCGAAGGGATCTCCGATGTGGTATCGACGGTGCAACTTCGGGATCGCGGTACTCTGATCGGCGGCGACTTTCCGGGGCGCTCCGCGGCGTTGAAAGCGGCACGCTGGATTCCGCTTTCCGAACTGCGGCTTGACGATGCCCCGACTCTGTTTTACGCGGAGAGTTGGGCGGTTGCCGACGCCCTGATGTTCTCGCCGAGCTATAGCGCAGGCTTTCCCTCACTGCTCGGGAAATTGGCGTCGGGAGTTCCAGCGGCGGCGGCGTTCGCTGCGGTGTACGGCACTACGCAAGCGGCGGTCGAGCGCGATGCGCGCGCGCGGCTCTCGCGTCCGATGGCGCCCACCACGCTGCCTGCGGTCGGTGGTGCGATCGAGATTCGCGCCGAAAGCGTCACACCGTTCGCGGCCGAGCTCGTGCTAGCCGACTTGCGGCTGGCGAATGGTGACACGGCGATTGCCGAATCGCTGTATCGCGGAATGTTGCGCGATCATCCGGCGGCGGCCGAAGTTCACGCGGCGCTGGGTACGATTGCCCTCGTGCGCGGAGATACGGCAGCGGCGACAGAGTCGTTCGCGCGTGCGATCGAGTTCGGAATCGGCGATGCCGCATTGTGCTTCCGCTACGCCGCGCTCGCGGATCTGCGAGGCCTCCCGATTCGTCCCGCGCTTGAACGCGCGATCGCGCTCCGCCCGGATTTCGACGATGCGAGATTCAAGCTCGCGCTGTTGGAGAACAATGCGGGAAACCCGGAGGCGGCGGTGGCGCAACTCCGCGCGATGCAGGAAATTTCGCCGCGTCGCGCGTATGCGTGGTGGTCCGCATTAGGCAACGCGCTGGTCGATCTGAATCGGCGCGATGAAGCGCGGCACGCCGCCACGCAGGCGCGTGCGCACGCCGCGACGCCTGCGGAGCGCGACCGGGCAGCGCAATTGGATTGGATGGCGAATAGCGAACTCGCCGTGCAGTTCGATGGCCAGAAAGTGCGTACGGTTCGCGTCCCGGTGGGGGCCGCGGCCCACAATCCGTTCGTCGAGCCGGGCGACCGCGCGGAGCGCATCGAAGCGACATTGCGCGAAGTGCAGTGCAACGAGGCGAGCATCGCTTTGGTGGTCGATTCGGCGCGTGGTCCGCTCACGCTCGCCGTCCCCGATCCTACGAGGGTGGAGATCCGCAACGCGGGCGGCGCGACGTTCGAATTCACCTGCGGTGCGCAATCGGCACGACCGGTGTCAGTGGATTACGCCGCGTCGAGCCTGACGCTACGCGGGCTGACGTTGCGATAGGTGCGTCGACGCCGAGCGGAGCCGCGACGGTTACGGAGCGGTGGTCACCCGAGGGGGGCCACCGCTCCCTCACGGTCGCGGCTCCGATTGGAGTGCGTTCTTCAACGGAGCGCCCGCTAGCCTGCGGCTCACCAAAGGTGTGAAGATCCGCGCGCGAGAACAGGCGGTCTACCAGACGCGGCAGGCGTTGGCCTTCACCATCGGGGCGCCTGCCTTGCAGGAGAACGCCTTCTGGAACTCCGGCATATTTTTGACGACGCCTTTCACGCGGAACTGGGGAGGCGAGTGTGGATCGGTCTGGACCTGCAGGCGCAGCGCTTCTTCGCGCTCGTTTGAACACCACACCTGGCCGAAGGAAAGGAAGAAGCGCTGCTCCGGGGTGAAGCCATCGATCTTCTTCGCATCCTTGCCGATGGTATTCATCAGCGCCATTAGCGCGATCCGCGCGCCGCCGTTGTCCGCGGTATTCTCGCCGAGCGTCAGCTTTCCGTTAATGTGCACGCCCGGGGCCACGGTAAAGCTCGAGTACTCATCGTCCACGCAGGCGACACGCTGCTTGAATTCCTTCGCGTCGGCCTCGGTCCACCAGTCCTTCAAGTTTCCCGAGGGATCGAACTGGCGGCCCTCGTCGTCGAAGCCGTGGGTCAGTTCGTGTCCGATGACCATCCCGATGCCGCCGAAATTCACCGCGTCATCCGCAGAGTTTTCGAAGAACGGCGGCTGCAAGATCCCGGCGGGGAAATTGATGTTGTTCATCTGCGGGTCGTAGTAGGCGTTTACGGTGGGCGGCGTCATGCCCCACTCCAGCCGGTCCACCGGTTTGCCGATCTTGTCCAACTGGCGCTGGAACTCGAACGCGTCGGCACGGAAGCCGTTGCCGATGGCGTCATCCCGCTTGATCTCCACGCTGGAATAATCGCGCCACTTTTCCGGATAGCCGATCTTGTTCGTGATCGCCTTCAGTTTTACGAGCGCTTCCTTTTTAGTGGCGGGCGTCATCCACGACAGCTTTTCGATATCCTGGCCGAGCGCGGTCTCGAGAGCATGCACCATCTTCAGGGTGCGCTCTTTGCCCTCGGCGCCGAAGGTTTTCTGGACGTATGCCTTCCCAAGCGCCTCACCCAACTGGTTGTCGGTGAAATCGACGCAGCGCTTCCAGCGCGGACGCATTTCCTTCGCCCCGGTCAGCACCTTGCCGTAGAACTCGAAGTTTTCCTGCAAGAAGGCTGCGGGCAGCAGCGTCGCTTCCGCGTGCAGCAGGTGCCAGCCGAGGTATACCTTCCAGTCTTCCAGCGGTGCCTTTTGAATCTCCTGCTCGATGGCCTTGAAATAGTCGGGCCACGAGACTACGATGGCGTCGAACTTTGGCGCTCCCGCTCCGGTGAAGTATTGCGCCCACTGGAAGGACGGCGCGAGGGCTGCCATTTCCGCGCGCTTCATCGGGTGATATATTTTTTCCGGATCGCGCCGGGACACGCGATCGAGCGACGCCTTTGCGAGTGCTGTCTCGACGCGCATGACGGTTTCCGCCATCGACTTCGCCTGCTCCGGGCTGCGCCCCGCAAGCTCGAACATCCGCTGAACGTGGGCCTGATACTTTTGCCGGAGCTCGAGGCTCTTGGGATCGTCCTTCAGGTAGTAATCGCGGTCGGGAAGGCCGAGCCCGCCCTGGTCGAGCTGCGCGACGACTAACGTGGAGTCCTTGAAATCCTGGCCGCTGGAGAACTCGAACAGCGTGGGGACGCCGATCCGATGCAGGTGGGCGATTTCCGCCGCGAGTTCCCCTTTGTCGGCGAGATTTCGGATGCGATCGCCTTCGGCGCGGATTGGCTCGAGGCCGCGCTTCTCGATCCCGGCCTCGTCCATGCACGCGGCGTAATAGTCGCCGATCTGCTTCGTCACGGCGTCGCGCGATGCGTCGGCTTTCGCGGCCTGTTCGAGGATGCCGCGGAGAACCTGCTTGTTGCGCTCGTCGAGTTCGTTGAAGCGGCCCCAGCGGGACTGGTCGGCCGGAATCGGATTGTTCTTCATCCAGGTCCCGCACGCGTACTGGTAGAAGTCTTTGCACGGGTCGGCTGTCTTGTCGATCGCCGTGAGGTCGAAGCGCGTCATGCTGGCGT
>JAOAPT010000170.1 GCA_025463045.1 Candidatus Solibacter sp. | reverse complement strand
CACCGTCGAAGAACGCAATCGGCGCCGCGATGGTCAGGAAGCGGTGGTCACCCGAAGAGGTCCACCGCTCCCCTGAGAATGACGGGCCAAGAAGCGATCGTCAATTTCATCTCTTGTTGTGGCCCGAACGGGGCCATGGAGAACTCCGTTGAAGAACGCCATCTAACTAATCGCGCGACCACCGCTCCGTAACCGTCGCGGCTCGGATTGCCCGGTGGGCCATGGCATTTCCTCAGCGTCGCGGCTCCGAATGGGTCAGGATTGCGCGATTTTGCGGGGGTGACTTCGCGGGAGATCAGCTTTCCAAAATCACGTGAGCCATGCCGAGTTCGGAAGTATGCGTGATCGAGAGCGCTACGTTCTTCACTCCGAGCCTCTCAGCGAATTTCGCTGCGACCCCATGGAAGCGCAGGGTCGGCTTGCCTGACGGCAGGTTGGCGACTTCGAAATCCTGCCAGGTGACGCCGTGCCGCCAGCCGGTGCCGATCGCCTTCATCCCCGCTTCCTTGGCGGCGAAACGCGCCGCGTAACGCTCGAACTTGTTCGCCTTCCGCTCGACATACGCGATCTCGCCGGTCGTGTAGATACGCTTGACGAATCTATCGCCGTAACGCTCAATGGATTTGCGAATGCGGTCCACTTCAGCCAAATCGACTCCCGTTCCGACGATCATTTCATCTCCGCGCCGGTAGTCGTGATGGTCAGCCGCCCGTGCTTCACGCCCTTCGTCGAAATCAGCGCGTCGGCGACTTTGCGCACGTCGGCCGAGCGTCCTCGAACGACCAGCACTTCCAGGCAATTATCGTGATCCAGATGCACGTGAAGCGTGGAGAGAATCGCGTGATGAAAGTCGTGCTGGATGCCGGTGAGCTTTTCGTTCAGCAGGCGTACATGATGGTCATAGACCAGCGTGACGGTGCCGACCACCTGGCTGTCCGGGGATTCCCACGTCTTCTCTACCAACTCGTCGCGGATCAGATCGCGGAATGCCTCCGAACGATTTGTGTATCCCCGCTGACCAATCAGCTTGTCGAACTTCTCCAACAGGCCGCTATCAATGGCAACGCCAATCCGGCTGAGGCCGCTCATGCGTACACATAGTAGCACCCACATATCCGGAAGCGGTGGCACGAATATACCATTCGTGCTACTTTGGAGGCGATCGTGCATATACCCGACGGATTTCTGTCTACGCCCGTATGGGCGGTAATGGACGCGGCGGCGGCGCCGGCTGTCGGATACGTCGTGCGCAAAGCACAGCGAGGGTTCGACGACGCGAAAGTTCCGCTGCTCGGCGTTATGGGCGCCTTCGTCTTCGCCGCGCAGATGATCAACTTCCCGGTCGGGGTGGGAACCAGCGGCCACCTGGTGGGCGGAGCGCTCCTCGCGTGCATGCTGGGTCCGGCGGCGGCGAGCGTCGTGATGTGCGCCATCCTCGCGATCCAGGCGCTTGTCTTCCAGGACGGCGGCATCCTCGCGCTGGGCGCGAACGTCTTCAACATGGCGATCGCGGGGGTGCTGGCGGGATACCTGCCGTATCACCTGTGGGGCCGCGGACGCGGACGGCGCGCGGCGATCTTCGCGGGCGGAACGCTATCGCTCTTGACGAGCGCGATGCTGGCGCTGGCCGAGTTGATGATCTCAGGCGTGCGGATGCCCGGCCCGGTGCTGGGCGTATCGCTCGCGCTATTTGTCGTCTCCGCGCTGGTAGAAGGCGCGATCACGGTGGCGGTAGTGGCGGCGTTGGAGCGGATCCAGCCGGGAGTGCTGCGCGCTCCTTCGGCGGGACGCTCGCCGGCGTTCGCAGCGCTCGCGTTGGTGGCGATCCTGCTGGCGGCGGGCGGCGTGGTATTCGCCTCGACGGCGCCCGACGGCATCGAGCGGCTGGCGATGCAGACCGGGATCGCGTCGCACGCGCGGACTCTGATTGCGACGCCGCTGAAGGACTATCAGGCATCGTGGCTGGGATCGGGCTGGCCTGCGCAGGCGGCGGCGGGGATCGCCGGGCTTGGGCTGGTCTACGGCGCGTGCCTGATGATCGGGCGGAAACGGTAGGACGACGTGCACCACGTCACACTCGATCAATGGAGCCGGGGCGGAAGCGCGCTTCACCGGCGCGATCCGCGGGCGAAGATCGCAACGCTGATCGGATTCCTGGTGGTGCTGGGCACGGCACATCGCGATCTGGCCTGGCTGGGCGCGGCATTGTTCGCGATTCTACTGGCGGGCCTCTGGTCGGCGCGGCTGCCGCTCGGTCCGGCGCTCGCCCGGGCAGGAGCGGTGCTGCCGTTCACAGCGGTGTTCGCCGGCATCAGTTGGCTGGCCGGAGATCCGGCGCGGGGGGCGGCGCTGGTTATGAAAAGTTACCTCTCCGCGCTCGCCGTACTGCTGGTCGTGTCGACTACGCCGTTGCCCCTGCTACTGCGCGGCATGGAAATGACAGGGGCGCCGCGATTCCTACTCATGGTGGCGCAGTTCTTATACCGCTACCTGTTTGTGATCTCCGAAGAGGCGCAGCACATGCGAAAGGCAGCGGCGGCTCGCGGGGCAACGGTGCAAGGGATGGCGGGCAACAGCGCGCGCTTCAAGGCCGCCGCGGGCGCGCTGGCGGTCCTGTTCGCACGATCTTACGCACGGGCGGAAGACATTCATCGCGCCATGCTCTCGCGCGGCTTTCCAGGGTACTTTCGACCACTAAGTGCGCCGCAGTTCGGCCGTGCGGATAGCCTCTTCGTAACTTTTTTAGTAATAAGTTTGATCGTTATTAGAATATTTATAGAAAAGGTGGCGTGATGCCACCCCTCATCTTAGTCAACCAACTTCGGTATCGGTATGACGACGGCACCGTCGCGTTGAATGGTGTCGATTTCCGGTTAGAGGCGGGTGAGACGGTCGCACTCCTCGGCGAAAATGGGAGCGGTAAGACGACCTTCGCTCTTCATTTGAACGGCCTGCTTACAGGCGACGGTTCGGTGGAGGTTTGCGGGATCGCGGTGAATGCGAGAAATGCCGCGATCGTCCGGAGGAAAATCGGCTTGGTATTTCAGGATTCGGAAAGTCAGTTATTCATGCCGACTGTCCTGGAGGACGTGGCGTTTGGTCCGTTGAATCAGGGCTTGAGTCCGAGTAAGGCAGCGGAAGTGGCACTTACAGCGCTGGAGCAGGTGGGGATGGCGGACGTAGCGGGCAAGGCCCCGTACCACCTAAGCGCTGGACAGAAAAAACGAGTAGCGATCGCCGGAATCCTGGCGACAAACCCAGAGATTCTTGTCCTGGACGAGCCGACCACATTTCTGGATCCGCCTGGGCAAAGAGCGCTGGCGGGGTTGTTGGCTGGGCTGCCGCAAGCGAAAATCCTGATCACTCACGACATTCCCTTTGCGCGGGCGACGTGTACGAGGGCGGTGTTTTTTCGAAGAGGTATGATACAACAGGAAGGCTCAGTCGAGGAAGTAACCGCACGGCAGGGTTGGGAATTCCGTCCACGGCGGGCGGAATGACGAGTGGCGCAGCGGGCCGACCACGCCACCCCCAATTACTAAGATTCCTTGGACGCTTGCGCGGCGCGCTTGCGATGTTCTGCCCATCGTTTCTTCTGGGCCATCGCAATGCGCTTACGGGCGGCAGGGCTCAAGAAACGCTTGCCCGCGGTCTCAGGCTTCTCGGCGGACGAAGCAGATACCGGGGCGTGCTTGCCTTTGAGCTGTGCCTGAATCTCCTTTATCTTAGCTTCGATCTTCTCTTTCTCTATTTGATAGCCGACGAGAGCCATCTGGAGAGTGCTTGTGTCTTGCGTAAGTTTACCTCTAGCCATTGCGATCACCCTGGATCAATATATCATGGCGATTCGGAACATCGAGCATAAATGCGCCATTCTTAAGTTCCATTCTGACTAGGACTACACATGAAATTGGTCATTCAAAGAGTAAGCGAGGCCGACGTTAGAGTAGGCGAAACCGTCGTCGGGTCTATACGTACCGGCTTAGTCGTGCTCTTAGGTATCTCCAAACTCGACACCGAAAACGATGCCGAGTATCTTTCGGATAAGGTGCTCGGACTCCGCATTTTTCCCGATGACAGCGGTAAAATGAACCGGAACATTGCCGAAGTTAATGGGTCGATTCTAATTGTGTCGCAGTTTACACTGTATGGAGACTGCCGGAAGGGGCGCAGACCCAGCTTCGACGACGCCGCCGCGCCGGAGCGAGCGCTGGCTCTATATAATTACTTCGTGGAGACCATCCGAAAGAGCCAGGTACCAGTGCAAACTGGAACCTTTCAGGCCATGATGGAGGTCCGTCTGGTAAACCAAGGTCCTGTAACTATTCTGATCGATTCGGAGGAACCAAAGAGAAAATGATCGAGACGTATGGCTATGCGCGAGCCGGTTTTTTGGGAAATCCTAGCGACGGCTATTTTGGGAAGACCTTATCTTTCGCGATGTCGAATTTTCGCGCACGGGTGCTCTGCTATCCGAGCGCACGGCTGGAAATTAAGCCCTCGAAGGTGGATCTGCCCGTTTTTGAAAACCTGGAGGACTTGTATCGAATTACACGGTGGCGCGGTTATTACGGCGGAATTCGAATTATTCAGGCACTAATCGTCCGCCTGGTGGATCACTGCCGCGAACATGATATCGAGTTGCCAGACCGGAATTTCACGCTCGAGTACGAATCGAACGTGCCGCAGCGGCTCGGGCTGGGCGGCTCGAGCGCGATCATTACCGCGTCGCTGCGCGCGATCTGTCAGTTTCATGAGCTCGATATCCCGCTCGCCATTCAGGCAAACATCGCGCTCGAGACCGAAACGCGCGAACTCCAGGTGCCCGCCGGATTACAGGATCGAGTGGTTCAGGCATATCAGGGGCTGGTGTATATGGATTTCGCGAAGCGCCTGATGGACGAACGCGGTTACGGCGAGTACGAACATATGAATCCGGCGCTGCTGCCGAATGTATATGTTGCGTACCGGACGTCGTTGAGCGAGGGTACCGAGGTCTTTCACAGTAACCTGCGCGAGCGGTGGCGGCGCGGCGACCCTGAGGTAGTGGGTGCGATGGAGACCTGGGCCGGTTATGCGGCGGAGGGCCGCGCCTGCCTTTTGGAGCGCAATTACGACCGTCTAAATCAATTGGTGGACGCCAACTTCGACTTGCGCGCAAAGATCTATAACATCGATCCGGGGAATCTGGAGATGGTGAAAACTGCGCGCGCCGCGGGGGCGACGGCGAACTTCGCCGGATCGGGCGGCGCGATCGTCGGCACTTACACCGACGAGGGAATGTTCGCGCGTTTGACGGAGAAGATGAAGGGGATTGGAATTGCGGTGATTAAACCGAAGATAGTGCGGTGAGAGTGCAATCAGAGCC
>JAOAPT010000158.1 GCA_025463045.1 Candidatus Solibacter sp. | reverse complement strand
TGACACCGGCCAGCACGGTTTCGTTCACCGAGAACTTTGGGACGGCCTTCAAAACCCGCGTGGCGGCTCAGAACAACGTTCTCTATGCGGGGCAGAATGGGACTCCGGGAGCGAATGGGTTCGCCGCGCAGAATGTCCCAGGCGGCATTTACAACTCGGAATCCGACTTCGTGTTCCCCGTCGCGATCGGACAGACCGCCGGGCTCTCCGATTATGGAACACGGTTGAAGGCGCAGTTCAGCGTTCCGGCTGGAGTACGGCTGTTCGTCTCAACGGCGAATGTTCAGAATAACGGGCTACCGGTCACGGCGCCCGCGGTGATCGGTGGCAGTGCGGCCAACTTCACCAACAACGGCATCGCTTATGCGCAACTGACGTCCAGCGAGACGGGCGCGTTCAGCGCGGTCGCATCGACCACTCTGGCCGGCAGCGTTCCGTTGGTGGAGATTCCGGTGACGAATGGTGTGGCGACCGCGATTTGGGAAATGATCAACACCAATCCGAGCACCAACGAAGGCGTCCGGTTCGCCGTTTTCACCAGCTACACGGCAAACCCGGGGCAGAATCTGCCGGCGCCGGGGGTGGTGACCGTCAACTTGAGCTATGCGGCGGCCCCGCCCAGCTTCAATGCAGGTACCGGGGCAGCCGCCTCGAGCACCCTGCAGATTCCGCGCTTCGCGGCAGACTCCAACAGCGCGAGAAATGCATTCACGATCACGGGTTGCTCCGTACTCGCGCCGACCGCGACGGCACTCACGGCAACGCCCAGCGGAGGCGCCAATCAATACAGCTTGAACGCCACCGTGACCACAACAGCGACCGGCGTGGGAAGTCCGGCAGGTACGGTCACGTTCTTGGACAACGGTGTCGCGCTCGCGGGTAGCACGACCACAGTAAGCGGCGCCGGGGCGGCAACCTTCATCACGGTTTTGTCGCCCGGATCGCACCGGCTGACCGCGGCATTTACTCCGACGAATGCACTGGCATTCCTGCCGAGCACGTCACCGGAAATTGGAATTTTCTTCGGGAGAAGCAGCACCAGCGTGGAGATCACGAGCAATCTCTATCCGTCATTCGCCGGACAGGCCGTTACGTTCACCGCCACTGTGACGGGGGCCGGGACGGGTGCGGCGCCGACGGGAATCGTACAGTTTACGGACGGATCGCAATCGCTGGGGAGCGCGGCGTTAGCGGGCGGGCGTGCGAGTGTGACTTCCACGTTGACGACCGTAGCGGTGCATAACATATTCGCGACATATAGTGGCGACGGCGCCAACATGGATTCGACGGCAAGGTTCGGCCAGCGAGTAGAGCGCGTAACGGATTCGCTGAAGTTGACGAGTTCCGCGGCATCGGCCGATTTTGGGCAGCCGGTGACGTTGACGGCGACGCTCGCACCGCAGGCGCCAAGCGGCGTGGCGGCGGCGACGGGAGCGGTGCAGTTTCAGGAAGGGACGACGGTGATCGGGACGGTGTCGTTGACGGCGGGAGTGGCGACGCTCGCCGTCTCCAATCTGGCGGCGGGCGCGCACCAGATCTTCGCTGCGTATAGTGGCGATGCGAACTGGTATGGCGTGCGGAGTGATGCCGTGACGGTGACAGTGAATCGGGGCGTGACGACGGCGCTGTTGACGTCGTCTGCCACGGCTGCGGAAGTGAGGCTGTCGGCGGCGCTGACTCCGGCGGTGAGTGGCGGAAGCGTACAGTTCGTGGACGGCACAGATCGCACGGTGCTGGGCAGCGTGACGGTTGCGAATGGAATCGCCGAGTTAGCGGTAAGCGCCGATGATGCGGCGAAGATCGCGGGGCACTCCGTTACGGCGGTCTATTCAGGGACGGGCGGACTGACGGGTAGTACGTCCAACGCATTGGTGTTGCCGGCACTGCGGAATGCGGCGGGCGGCGGCATTGGGGATGTCGCTTCGGACGAGTTAGTAAGTCTGTTCGCGACTAAGTTAGGCGACGCGCCCGAGGCGGCGTTAGCAACGGCACTGCCGCCAACGTTGGGCGGACTGAAGGTGAACGTCGCCGATAGCTCGGGTGCAGTCTTCGCGGGCGGGCTCTCGTATGTTTCTCCGTCGCAGGTGAACTTCGTAATGCCAAGTGGATTGGCCGCAGGCGCGGGGTTGGTGACGGTGACGCGCGGCGGCGTAGTGGTCGCGGCGGCGCCAGTCAAGCTGGGGCGCGTGGCGCCGGGACTATTCGAAGCGTTCCAGACTGTGAAGGCTGAGAACGGCGACGTATACCTGGTGCTCTATGGCACCGGGATACGCAATGGCTCCGGAGTGACGTGCACTGTCAACGGCACCTCGCTGCCGGTTGCATACGCGGGAGCACATCGCGACTTCGTGGGGCTGGATCAGGTGAACGTGTTGCTGCCGGCGGCGCTGCGGGGCACTGGCACAGTTCGGGTGTCGGTCGTGGTCGACGGGCGAGAGTCGAACGCGGTAACGATCGCGATGCAGTATGGACGGTGGCGCCCCGTTACAATCGGGGTACACATGTTCTCTTCGCGCTTTCAATGGGACTCGCGGCCGAACCGCGTGACGCTGGCGCTGGCGGCGCGGCGCGCGGCGGGGGCACATACGCTCGATCTCACGGAATCGAACCCGACGCACGCGGGACTGCGGTATCCGGCGGAGATCGCGGCGGCGTTCGCGGACGCGCGCATGCTGGAGTACGAACCGAATCCCGCGGGATCGCCGGCGGCGCGAGAGGCGGTGAGCGCGTACTATGCGGCGCGCGGGCATACGGTATCGCCCGCGCACATGCTGCTGACGGCGAGCACGAGCGAGGCGTACTGCTACCTGTTTAAGCTGCTGACCGATCCGGGCGGAGAGGTGCTGGTGCCGAGCCCTTCGTATCCGCTGTTCGAGTTTCTCGCCGACATGGAATCGGTGGCGGTGCGGCCGTATGCGCTGGAGTATCACGGGGCGTGGCGCATCGACCTGGCGGCGATGGAGGCGGCGATGACGCCGCGAACCCGGGCAATTATTCTGGTGAACCCAAACAATCCCACGGGGTCGTATGTGAAGCGCGGCGAACTGCGGACGCTGACGGCGCTGTGCGCGGCGCGCGGGATGGCGCTGATCTCCGACGAAGTGTTCGCGGACTACGCACTGACGGAGGATGCGGAGCGGGTGACGACGCTCGCGGGCGTGGAGGAGTGCCTGGCCTTTTCGATGAGCGGACTCTCGAAGGTCGCGGGGCTGCCGCAGATGAAGCTCGGATGGATCGTGGCGGCGGGCCCGGAGGCGGCGCGCGCGGAGGCGCTCGAAAAGCTGGAGTGGATCGCGGACACGTACCTTTCGGTGAGCACTCCGGTGCAGTGCGCGGCACCGGCGCTGCTCTCGGCGGGAGAGGCCGTGCAGCGGCAGATCCGGGAGCGCACGGCGGCGAACTTGGAGTTCGCGCGCGCTACGCTGGCCGGCTCGGCGGCGAATATCCTGGCGGTGGAAGGCGGGTGGTACATCACGCTGCAGGTGCCGCGGATTCGCAGCGAGGAGGAGTGGACGCTGTGCCTGCTGGAACAGCACGGCGTGCTGGTGCAGCCGGGATATTTTTACGACTTCGAATCGGAAGCGTACTTAGTGGTGAGTCTTCTGACCGCACCGGAGATTTTTCGGGAAGGGCTGGCGCGGATCGCGGCGGTGGTGAGTTAGGCGAGTTGTTTCTGGGAGCGCGGGGCTTCGTTGATCGAGACCACGCCTTTGTCGAAGACGGTCATGTCCTGCACCATGCGGCTGACGTCGGCGCCTTCTTCGACGGTGATCTCGTGCTCGATCCAATCGGAGAGGGGAATGTTGCGGAAGTACATGCGCTCTTGCAGGACGAGGCTCTTGCGATTCTGCATGAGCATGCGATTTTCGCGGGTGTAGTGCCGCTGCTCCACGCGCAGTTCGCTGAGGAAGTTTTCGAGCGCTTCGTGCTTGGCGGTGGCTTCGGCGGCGCGGACGGAAATGTCGAGCGTCGTTTCGAGCGCGGTGCGCTCCGCATCCAGCGCGCCACGAGTTTCGGCCAGACGTTCACGCTGCTGGGCGAGCATGACTTCCATGCGGGATTGCATGATGAACCACGCGAGCAGACCAGAGGCTACGGCTGTAAACCCAGGCAACAGGATCCAGAGCAGAGGTTCCATGCGGTTAATGCTAACTCCGTTCGGGAGCTAAACACTAGATATCAAAGGTAAACGATGTGCCATATCCAAGGGCAACGGGGACGGCGCCCGTTACTGCTGGGTGCCGTCGATCTTCTGGCCGCTGATGGTGTATTTCAACTCGCCGAGACGGAAGCCGGCGAGCGGGCCGAAGATGGACGCCATGCGGGCCTGCAATCCGGCGCCGAAGCCGTAGTATTTTCCGAGGAAGACGGCACGGGCGAGCAGGAAATCGGCGCGCTCGAGCGTGGTGTAGGCGTAACGGCCTTCGTGGCGGACGCGGGCGGCGGGGACGAGGAGAATCTTGCGCGAGGCGCGGCGGATTTCAGCCGCGAGGTCGGCGTCGCTGCCGAACTGGCCGTAGCGGTCGTCGATCTGGCGGATGGCCTTGATGAAGTAGACGCGCACCATGAGGGCGGCGCCGCGTGGAAACTCGACGGGGACGGGATCGCCGGTCGTGGAGGTAGCGGGACGCCACTCGCCGGTGGGCGGAAGGGTGCCGAATTGCGGCAAGGGCTTACCTTCGGCGTCGACGAGCAAGGGGCAGGCGGCGGCGGCATCGGGATTGGCGGCGAGCACTCCGGCCAGACTGTCGATGGCGGCGGGGTCGAGTTCGGTATCGTCGTGCAGGAAGAGGACGTATTCGGCGTCGGCGGCGCGCCATCCCAGGTTGAGCGCTTTGGTGAGTCCGAAATTCTTCGGCAAGCGAATCATCTGCACGTTCGGGAAATCATCATCGATGCGGGCGGCGCCGTCGGTCGAGCCGTTATCGACGACGATGACCTGGAAGGTGGAGCGTCCGGCGGACGCTTCGATGGAGGCGAGGCAGCGGCGCAACTGGGCAGCCCGGTTGCGCGAAACGACCACCACGGAAACGCGAGGCGGCGATTTCTGATCTTCTGAATTGGATTGTGGGCTCAAACACCTAGAATAGCTGGAATCGCCGCGAGCAGTGCATCAAGGCTGCGGCTGTTCGACGGCCTTTACTTTGCCGGCCACGACTTTGACCTGATAAGGTCCGACCTTGCCGGAATAGCTGAGGGTGGTCTCGCCGTCGAAGGTCATCGACATGGCGGGCGGTCCGAAGCGCCGGATCAGGTCGGCGTAGGGCAGGCCGGGTTCGATGGCTTCGGCGTCTTCATACTTCGGCGCAAGCTTGGCGGAGGACGCGGCGGCGGACGCTGTGGGTGCGGGCGAGTTAGCTGCGGGGGCCTCCTCGGCGTCCTTCTGCGCGGGCTTGAGCGCCTTGTCGAGCCTGCCGGCGAGTCCGCCGATCGATTTGCCGAGTCCTTTGGCGGGCGCGGTGGAGGTGGCGGCACGGGAAGCGCCGAGGCCCGCTTCGACAGCGGCTTGCCCGAAGGCGGAGGCCGCCAGGCTGAACCAGAGAGCGAGAGAGATCAGTCGCACCATACTTCGTACCTCAGGCGAAGTCTGACACGTCGCGCGTTCGGAGTCACGTTGACCGAAGTTAACCGAATGGGATGGAAAGCACTAACTCGCGGAAGTAAGTCAGGGGCCACCACGCCCTGACAGTCGTGGCTCGGATAGGCATCGTGGGGCGGGTCCGTGGATGGGATAGAGGACGTGAGTTGTATGAGGGCGTGGTTAGCCCTTGAAGTGCATCTTATCGATCAGAGACAGAAATCGCGACTGATCGCGGACGCAGCTTGCGTTGGTATTGCGGAGGAAGATCATGCCGCTGGAGCGTTGGCGAAAGGCTTCCTCAAAGAGATTGAGCGCCTGGTCGCCATCGCCGAGCATGAGCGATACCTTACCGAGATCGAACGGCGATACGTAGCGCTGGTGCGAGAGCGCCTGAAGCTCGTTGACCGCGCGCATGCTGTCCTCGCGCCGTCCGAGTTTCGCCAATTCGCAGGCGACGAGCGAGAGCGCGTGCGGATTTCCGGCGGCGGAGCGCCACGCTTTGTCGAGCGCGGCGTCAGACTGTGCGGTGTGCGATGCGGCACGCGCGGCGTGCGAAAGAAGCAGCGAGGCCGTGGAGAGTTCCGGGGCGAGTTCCGAGGCGCGTGTAGCTTGTTCGAGCGCGGCCGAAGAGTTGCCCTCCCAAAGCAGGGCATAGGCCAGGTTGACGCTGGTGAGCACCGAATACGGTTCGAGTTGTGCGGCGCGGCGCAGCTCGGGAAGCGCCTCTTTCAATCTGCCCTGATCGCGCAGGAACATGCCGTACCAGAGGTGCGCGGCGGGCAGGCCGGGGGCGAGTTCGAGCGCCTTGCGATATTCTCGCTCGGCCTCCGTCCACTTCCAATCGTACGCCTCGATGACGGCGGCGAGCGCCACGTGGCCCTCGGCGAGTTTGGGATTTAACTCGAGCGATTTACGCGCGGCTTCGCGAGCCTTCTCCATCCCCTCGGCAGGTGTGATGTAGCCGAACTGCGCGAGCAGATTGTAGGCGTCGGCCAGCGCGGCGTAAGCGGGCGCGAATTTGGGAGCGCGGGCGGTAGCCTGCTGGAAGCTGACGATGCTCTCGTGAATTGCGCCTTCGGTCTGGCGGTCGAGCGAGTAGCGGCCGCGGATCAGGAGATCCTGCGCCAGCGAATCGATATCGGGATGGCGCGGCGCGGCGTAAATTCGCGTGATCCACAGCACGGCGATGCTCGCCAGTATCACGACCACCACCACTGTGGCGAGGAGGAATCGGGGACGCAGTGCGTGCGGCGCATCGGCCACGGGACTGCGCGGCGGCGGCACGGGCATTACCGACCCGGCGTTGGCCGTGGCGTTGGCGATAACAACGGTTTGCGGCTCAGCGGACGCGTCTATAGAAGATACTTGCGCCGGCGGCGCAAATTGTGTTTCCGGTTCGGGAGCGGCCTGGGCAGTTAGCGGGGCCTCCGCGTGAAGGTGGTGGAAGATAGGAACGTAGGTTCCCTTGGGCAGTTCGATACGGATCGGGTCGTTGGCGCCGGGGCCGTCATAGTACTTCGCGATGCGGGAGCGCAGATTGCGGGCCTGCACGCGCACAATAGGGTCTAACCTGGGATTAAAATCGTCGCCGCGATCGAAGACCTTCACACCCAGCGGGTGTTCTTTTATCTGCGATTCGCGCCCGGCCAGTGTCTCTTCCACGATAAATCGGAGAAAGCGGCACAGACTAGGTGACGACACCAGCGGTGGGCTGGTTAGTATCCTTTCTAGTTGCGTGTTTACCGACATGGGCTTTCGAGTCAATATGACGTCGCGCAACGCATTTGGTCCCGTAAATCCGGTACGACTTTGTTCGTTCTCCCACCCGGAGTCGCGTGTTAGCGTAAATGTGATGACTTCCAAAGAAATCCTGTCGTTCATCACCGAAGTCGGCATCGTGCCGGTGGTGCGGGTGGCGAGCGCGGAGAGCGCGGTTCAGGCTGTCGAAGCCATTTATAAGGGCGGAGTCCGCGCCGCCGAGATCACGATGACGGTGCCCGGCGCTATCAGGGCATTAGAAAAGCTTGCCGACCAGTTCGGCGATAAGATTATGCTGGGCGCGGGCACGGTGCTCGACCCCGAAACCGCACGTGCGTGCATGCTGGCCGGAGCACAGTTCTTTGTAACACCTGCGCTGCGGATTTCGACCATCGAGATGTGCAAGCGGTATTCCAAGGTGGTCTGCCCCGGTGCGTTGACGCCGACCGAAGTGTTAACTGCGTGGGAGTCCGGTGCGGATGTCGTAAAGGTCTTCCCGTGCGGCAATGTAGGTGGCGCGAAGTACATCAAGGCGCTGAAAGGACCGTTCCCCCAGATCGAGATGATCCCGACCGGTGGGGTAAATTTGGAGACGGCGGGCGATTTCCTCAAGGCGGGGGCCTGTGCGATCGCGGTGGGCGGCGAGTTAGTAGATGCGAAGACGATTCAGGAAGGCCGCTTCGACGTGATCGAAGAGCGCGCCCGGCAGTACCTGTCATGCGTCGCCAAAGCGCGCGCGGAAATGTAGGATGAAGCGGCCGACTCCAATCGGAGGCTTATGGGCACTCTGTTGAAGAACGCACTCCGATCGCTCCCCTGAAAATGACGCTCCCGTGAAAATGACGCTCAAAAAAACGATCGTGCATTTTCATCCCTTGTTGCGGCCCCGAACGGGGCCATGAAGAACTCCCCTGAAAATGACGCGCCTAAAAGCGATCATGCATTTTCATCTCTTGTTGCGGCCCCGATCGGGGCCATGGAGAACTCCGTTGAAGAACGCACTCCAATCAGAGCCGCGACGGTTACGGAGCGGTGGTCGCGTGACCACCGCTCCCTCACGGTCGCGGCTCGGATGGGGGGCTCGGGTCTTCATCGCGGTTGGTGGGCCGCAGGACCAGGGGACTCCCTCACGGTTGCGGCGCCGATTGGGTTTGCGCGATGAAGCCCGCACTCGTCACTGGAGCCTCCGGATTTCTTGGATGGCATGTCGCTCGCGTGCTGCTCGAGCGTGGATACCAGGTGCGCGCGCTGGTGCGTCCGGGAAGTCGCGTCGAGGGACTCGACGTGGAGCGCATCACGGGTGATCTGCGCGATGCTGCGTCGCTCAAACTCGCCGCCACCGGCTGCGGGCTCGTCTTTCACGTCGCGGCGGACTACCGGCTGTGGGCGAAGGATCCAACCGAACTCTACCGCTCGAATGTCGACGGCACACGCAATCTGCTGGAAGCGGCGCGCCAGGCAGGCGTGGAGCGTACAGTCTATACGAGTACCGTCGGCTGCATCGGCGTCCCGGCCGGCGGGATCGGCGACGAATCGCAGCCGGTGAAACTGGCCCACATGGCGGGCGACTATAAGCGCTCGAAGTTTCTCGCCGAACAGGTCGC
>JAOAPT010000125.1 GCA_025463045.1 Candidatus Solibacter sp. | reverse complement strand
CGCTCCGTAACCGTCGCGGCTCGGTTTGGGGCTCCGCTCGTCAAAGCATCTGGCGGGGCTGCGGCCCATGGGACTCCCTCGCTTGACAGAGCGCGAGAATTGGGCGCACGCGATCGCACCGAGCAAGCTCGGTGGGACCGGCTGGAAAGGCGACTCATCACCGCACCCCCGCTGTCTCTTGCGTCCGGATGGGGAGCGTGCGAACGCGGGCCAGGCCGCGGCGGAAGCGGCCGTAGAGCAGCCACTCGGCAAATAGTCCGAGGGCGCCGGCAAGCGCGAGCCACGGCCACAGATCGCTCGACGATTCCAGGATCGTCGCAAATTTCGGAATTCCGGAGTGGGCCTCGGGCGGGGGCGTCCACTTCGTCTCGCCAAGCTCTGGGAGCGTTAGCGAGTACAGGTATTCGCGATCGCCGGCGACCACCTTCACGCCGCCGGGAGAGCCCGCGAAAAAGTTCAGCGTGCGATCGCGCATCGTGAACGGGACGGGCGAACCGTCCTCGCCGGTGACCTTCACGTCGGACGCGGCGGAGGCCTGGTCCATCACCAGCTTCACGCTGCCGACGCTGCCGCCCGCGATCTCCGAACGGCGGAAGACCTCGGGCGAAATCCAGCGCAGCAGGTTAGCGAAAAGCAGCGGGGTCGCCAGCTCGTAACGCATGCCGGTGAGCGCGGGATGAAAGCCGAGGACGACGACTTTCGGCTTGCCGGCGCGCGCCACAATCACGGGGCCCGCCTCGACTTCGCCGATGCGCCCATCGCTCGCGCCGGCTTCGAAGACGGTGGCATGATCCAGCTTGAAATCCTTCGTATGCAGTCCGGCGGCGCCCGGATGCTCGGCGTCCCAATGCGTGAATTGCGCCTGCTCGACGCGCTTGCGGACCGGGATGGGCGAACCGAGCGCCGGCGGATCGATCCAGATGGAATCGGCCGCGGGGCGCTGCGGCGGGATGAAGCGGTCGAGGATCACCAGGCCTGCGTCGTTGGCGCGGTACTCTTCGGGCTTCCGATACACGGCGGTGACGCGCGGCGTGGATGCGAGCACGGGACGGAGCAGCTCGGGCTGCGCCGAGTACACGATCACGTTGAGCGTGGGCTGCGCGGGGAGTTCGAGCTCGGCGTGATCGTCGGCGGGAAAACCGTCGTGCGGGGACAAGTGGACGCCGAGCATGCCGGCGGCGCTGGTGCGGTATTCGAAGAGCGTTTCGACATCGGCGCCAGGCGCGAGGCTCAACGGGCGCGAGCCGGCGGTAACACGTCCGGCGGTTCCGGGCGGGCCGAAATCGAGCGCCAGCGTGACATTGTGCGGGCGGACGCCATAGTTGCGCGCGGAAACGTAGATCTCCCAGAGTTCCGAATCGGCGCCGCTGCGCCGCATGCCGACCTTGCGCAAGCCGACGTTTTCGATGGTGTCTGGAATAGCGATGACGCGCAGATTCTTGGGCAGCGCGACGGCGGCGTCGCGCTGCGCGGTGCGGCCCGAGCCGACGAACGCGATCTCGCCGACGCGATGGCCGTCCTGCCCCTGAATGTGGCGCGCGAAGAGCAGCGCCTGATCGAGATTGAGGGCCGTCGAGCCGGGCTGCGAGGCGGCGATCGCGGCCTCGATTTTCTTGCGGTCGACTTCGAAAGGAGTCGCCGGCGTGGCGAGCCCGTCGGCGCGCACCAGCATCACGCGATCTCGGACGGGGAGCGCCTTGAGGTACTGACGGGCGCGATCGCGCGCCACGTCCATCAGGGTGCGATTGCCGCTGCGTCCGGCCATCCAGGAAGAGGTATCGAGCACGATCACGTGATCGCGGCCGGCCTGCGCGGGGCTGCCGACGCGGAGTTGCGCGATCGCGAGCACGAGCAGCGCCATGCTGATCAGTTGCAGGAGGAGCGACCAGGGCTGCTGAATGCGTCGGCGGCGTGCGGCTACCGCGGGCTGTTCGGCGGCGACCCAGAATCGCAAGGTTGAGACGACGAGTTTGCGGCGCGAACGATCGAGCAGGTAGAGCGCCACCGAGATCGCCGAGATGCCGCCGAAGACCGCCACGAATTGCAGGAACGAGAGGTTCAGAAAATACACGGCGGGGTCCCCTTCATGCAATGCCTCGCGCGCGGATGAGGTCGCCGAAGATGACGCTTTCGAGCGATTGCGAGGTGGCGATGCCGGCGTAGCGGCCGCCGCTGCGCAGCGCGATGGTCTGCAATCCGGCGCGGTATTCGTCGAAGGCCTGGGTATAGCGGCGGCGCGAATCTTCGTCGAAATCCAGCTTCAGGGATTCGCCCGTCTCGGAGTCGCGGAGTTCCAGCTCGCCGATCCACGGCGGCGTGCGATCTTCGTCGGACCAGACCTGCAGGAGCATCAGCTCGTAGCCGTAATCGGTGAGGTATTGGAGAGCCTTCTCGCAGCTCTGGTCGTCGAGAAAATCGGAGATTACAATCACCAGGCCGCGCTGTGAATAGGAGCCGATGAACTCGCGGACGACGCGCAGATAATCCGTCGAGCCGCCGGCTTGCAGGGCGGAGATGCCGTCCATCACGCCGGAAAAGCGATGGCGGCCGCCGCTTGAAAATACGCGCTGCGTGAGGCGGTTGGCGAAGCCTTGAATTTCGATGGTGTCGAGCCGGACCAGTCCGACGTAGCAGAGTGCTCCGGCGAGTTTGCGCGCGTAGTCCCACTTGGCGCCGCCGTGGGTGAGCATGGAGGCGCTGGTATCGAGCAGCAGGCGCACGGGAACGCGCGGCTCCACCTGGAACATCTTGAGGAAGAGCTTCTCCAGGCGCATAAAGGCGCGCCAGTTGACGGCACGCAGATCGTCGCCCTGATGGAAGTTGCGGTGATCGAGAAATTCCTGGCCCGAGCCGGAGAAGCGCGATTTATTGTGACCGCCCACAAGTCCGGAGAAGGACTTCTGCCAGTGAATGGTCAGCCTTTCCAACTTTTCCAGGAACGCTCTGTCCAGCAGCGGGGCGGACGCCATTAATTCACCTTACGCGACGGAGCTCTGAGCGGTTACGCTCTTCAGGACGGCCTGGAGCAGGGTCTCCGGCGTCTGTCCGTCGGCATGCGCGTCGAAGTTGAGAATAATGCGATGGCGCAAAACAGCGGGAGCGACGTGGAGGATGTCTTCTACCGAGAGGTGATAGCGGCCGCGCATGAGGGCGAGGACCCGTCCGCACTCGACGAGCGCCTGCGCGCCGCGCGGCGAACTTCCGTAGCGAATGTACTTGCGCGAGAGCTCGTGCGCTTCCTTCTGGTCGGACTGCGTGGCCATCACGATGCGAATGGCGAATTCCTGAACGTGCGGCGCCACCAGCACCTGGCGGCAGACCTGGCGCGTTTCGAGAATCGTTTCGCGATCCATCACGGGCACCGGCACCAGCTCTTCGCGGGCGATGGTGCGCTCGACGATGCGGCTGAGTTCGTCGCGCGAGGGATAGGTGACGATGATCTTCATCAGGAAGCGGTCGAGCTGCGCTTCGGGCAGCGGATACGTGCCTTCCATTTCGATCGGGTTCTGGGTCGCCATCACCAGAAACGGCGCTTCGAGTTCATGCGTGGTTGTGCCGCTGGTGACGGTACGCTCCTGCATGGCCTCGAGCAGCGCGGACTGCGTCTTCGGTGTGGCGCGATTGATTTCGTCGGCGAGCACCAGGTTCGCGAAGATCGGTCCGTACTGGAAGCGGAGAAGCTTGGAACCGCGCTCGTCGCTCTCCATCATCATGCTGCCGACGATATCGGCGGGCATCAGATCGGGCGTGAACTGAATGCGCGAGTATTTGAGCTGCATGGTGCGCGAGAGGGTGCGCAGCAGCGTCGTCTTGCCGAGGCCGGGAACTCCTTCCAGCAGCACGTGCCCGCCGGAGAGGAGGCAAATGAGCACGCCCTCCACCACGTCGTCCTGGCCAACAATGATCTTGGCAATTTCCCGGCGGACGGCATTCAACCGGTCGATGGCTAATTGGAGAGTCGCTTCGGAGCCCACGTCATTCATTGTAGAGCAGGAGACGTACTAATTCGGGTGAAGGTAATGCGAGAAATGAAACGAATCGAAAATTTCGATGGGACGAGCGATTATGCTTCGAGCTGCAGGCCGTTCTGTTCGCCCATCTGGTGCACGAGCACGTTGAGCACAGAGGCCATTTCGCCGAGCGCGCGGCGCGACTGGGCCGGCGCGAACGAGCGCGTCATGCGCGACCAGGTGCGCATCAGGCGATAGTTCAGCATCAGGAGGCGGTTTTCAATGGACGCCAACTCGAGATCGGCGGCGTGTTCGATCAGGTAAGTGACGACGCGGTAGTCGCGCTCCAATTCGCGTTCGAGCGGATCGAGTTCCGACTCCGTCTTCAAACGCTCCATCACCGAAGCAACATTGAACCGATCGTCATGCACGGAAGACATTGCGACGCGTTCCTCCGCAGTCCGGAGTAACAGCACGCAACTGTAGCGCAACCAGTAGACGAACAGTACTACCGAAATGGCGATAATGAATATTCCCGCAATCATTGTGAAGCCAAGGTTGTCAAGTCTTGAGCGGTACTAGTCCAACCATGACGAGTCTAGCACCCGTATGTGTCTCGCGCAACACCTTTTGCGAACGTTTTTTACCATTTCTTCATCCAAATAGTGCGCAGACAAGCATAGTACCCCCTCATTTAGGGGTAATAGGTACGGGAACCAATTGTATGTCTTTCTTTTCACGGCCTTTCGGCGACCAGAGGAACCAGGGACGGCCGATCTCTACGGTCGACGGGCGAAAGCCCGGAGAAGAAATTCGCAAACGGTGCGGTTCGGGAAAGGTGAGCAGTTCGTAGGCGCCGGCGTGATCGGCATCCGCTCGGAAAAACGGCGGGCGCCCGGCCGGATCGTCCTCTACCGACGCCCACGCTATTGGCTCGCCGCTCAGAGAGTTGCGGACGATTCCGGAAATCTGCCAGGTGGGTACCGCGCGCTCGGCGGCGCGTGCCGCTCCGAAGCGGATGG
This sequence comes from Candidatus Solibacter sp., assembly GCA_025463045.1. Lineage (GTDB taxonomy): Bacteria > Acidobacteriota > Terriglobia > Bryobacterales > Bryobacteraceae > Solibacter. The sequence continues at coordinate 4,921 of JAOAPT010000125.1, read as the reverse complement.
CAGAGCCGGACCACCAGAAAGCAAAGAACACGCCGCCGAAGAGGAGCGCGAAGGCGGCCGCCATGCGGAGTGCCGTGCGCGTGAAAAGCGCGCGCAACTCCACGGCCTCCTCCGACTCGTCTTCCGGTTGGAATTCCCTCCATAGCCTTTGCCACGTCCTGCCCAGGATATGCATAGTCCTGTAGTTTGCCGGTCAGGTAATTTTCGTATGAGCTTAGGTCAAAATGCCACCCAGACCGAAGGAATCCGGCTATCGGCGAGCAGAAATTTCGAGTGCCCGGACATCGGGAAGGCTTACTATATCAGACCATCTATATCAGACCATCTATATCAGACCATCCGTGCGGCCGGGTTGGGGCGAGCCAGAGGTTCGCCCCGCTCACTTACGCGGCCGTCGGGTCCATCTGCATGATGCCGAAGATGTGGCCCTCGGTATCCTTGCAATAGGCCAGCCAGCCCACCCCGGGGACGGCCATCTTGGGAACGACGCAGGTTCCGCCGCCGCCCTCTATGGCTCCGAGGGACTGGTCGATGTTGGCCACCCCCACAGTATTGACGCACGGCTGATTGGGATCGCGCCGCGGCATCAATCCCCCATCGATTCCCGGCTCGCCGGGCTGCCCCGTCGAGATCACCCAGTAATCCATGGGCCCCGCCCACTTGTTGAACTTCCACCCGAAGACGTTCGAATAAAACTGCATCGCGCGCTCCGGATTTTCCGCCGGAATTTCAAAATGAATCGGTCTTGGCATCTCTTCTCCTTTACGTTGTACGTTTGAGCGGCGCGGGCGTACCCATTTTTTGTGTTAAGAATCCAATAATCGCGCCGACCACGAAGCCCGGCAGCATGATCTCCAGGTAATAATGCTCTCCAGTTGCCGACGGCATGGCAGCCACGGCGAACGCGAACAGCAACCCAAGCAGTGAACCGACGATAATTCCCCACTTGGTGGATTGCACCCTTCGCGCGAACCAGCCGCTCAGCAATCCCACCACCATCCCTTTCAAACTCGACCCGACCATGATGCCGGTCAATAGATTTCGAACCGCCGGTGTGAACCACGCGGTCGCGCCGTCCAGGGCTCCCAACACCAGGCCGAAGATCAGCCCGATCCAGATCTTGTTCATTTGTTGTACCCGCTCCTTCTCCCTCTTATTCCGCAACGGCGGCGATTCCTTTACCGGGTTCCTATAAAAAAGAGAAAAAATCTGACCGCCGCATAGGCCGCGAGCAGCCAGAGCATGACCTCATTGCGTTTGGCGAAGCGGCGTACTCTTTCGCCGATCGACTCGGGATACGCCTCCACCGCGAGCTTTTCCTGGAAGCGCCAGATGTCGGCAAGCATGGCGCCCGCGTCCGGGTAGCGCGCCGCGGGGTCGGCGTGCATCGCCTTGGCCGAGATCGCACACAGCGCGCGCGGAGCGTCCGCCGGCAGCACAAACTGCAGCAGCGCGCCGAGCGAGAAGACGTCCGAGCGCTGGTCGAAACCGCCCTCCGGCGCGCGGAATGCCGGAGTGCCGGCCACCCCATCCACGCCCCAATCCATCACGTAGACTTCGCCGAACGCGCCGACCATCACGTTCTGCGGCTTGAGATCGCGATGCAGCACGCCGCAACTGTGCGCGTAGGCCAGCGCCTCCCCGACACGCTGCACGACGCGCAATCGCTCGCCAAGCGACGGATGGTCTTCCAGGTAGCGGTCGGCACGCTTGCCGGCGACGAGCTTCATCGCGTAAAACACGCGCCCGTCGGGCAGTGTGCCGCTCTCGTGGACCGGAACGATGCCGGGGTGCTCGAGCCGCGCGATCAGGCGCGCCTCGCCGGCCCACCCGGCGTCCATCACTTTGAGGGCGACGCGGCGGTCGAGATCGCGATCGCGCGCCGCGTAGACGACGCCGATCCCGCCCCGTCCGATTTCGGATTCCAGTTCGTAGCGCGTGCCGCTCAGGTCGGGCAGGTCGACCACCTCGCGCAGATGCTGGAGTACGGAATCACTCAGTTCCATGGGCGCTCCGACGTTGAACACACATCGCCAGCAGCGAAAAACCAATCGGAGCCGCGACGGTCACGGAGCGGTGGTCTTCCTCGTGCCCACCGCTCCCTTACGGTCGCGGCTCTGTTGGGGGCTTGTTTTTCGAGAATGCTCACGGGGTTTTCGCGAATGGTCGCAGGGTTTTCGCGAGTGTTAGTGGGGTTTTCGAGAATGTTCGCAGGTGCAACGCTCAAGTCGACCGGCCATGAAGAACCACTTCTCAGCTCCATACGCGACGCATCTCCTCGCGCAGTTCGCGCTCGCCGGATGTCACGCCGCGCAGGCGGTCGGTCAGCAGCGCGCGCATGGTGCGCCGCGCCCACGCCAGGTAATTCGTCACCGACGTCTCGGCGATCTCATGCCGCCGCGCCAAATCCGCGTACGATGGACGCGACTCGTCCGCCAGATCGTAAGCCTCGAACACGCGCCACTCCGTGAGCCTGCCGCTCGCCTCGCAGTGCGCGCGCAGGTCGTCGATCGCGAGCGCGAAGAGTTGCCGGCGCCACTCGCGGAAGTAGACGTCCTCGGGCGATTCACCGTCCGACCTCTCTTCCATCTCCGCGAACTCGACGCCGCCGCCGCGCTTCTGACGACGGCCCGCGGCGTACTCATTGGCAGCAAAGCGCTCGACCGCCATTCGCAGATACGTGCGGAATCCGGCCTTCGCCGGGTCGAAGCGCCGGAAGAAATCGCGCTCGAGCGCGTTGGCGAAGAAGCCCTGCGTCAGATCCTTCGCCGCCTCATTGTCCAGCCGCCATTTGAAGCGAAGGAACGCGTAGACCGGCTTCCAGTAGAGCGCGATCACCCGCTCCAGCGCCTCGTTCGGCAGTGCGCCGGCCGCCGCTTCGAGCAGCGAAAGCTGCGTCGAAGGGAAGCGATCGCCCGCCCCGCCGATCGCCGTGTCCGGATCCACCATCAACTTGTTTTACCAATAATATGTGGCGACGACTTTCGGCGGGCCGGTCGCTCCGCCGACCATCATGGTCTTCAGGATCACCTGAATGTTCTTCTGGTGCCAACCGGCCGGCCCGTGCCCGAAAGTTTCGCGCATGTATCGCTCGCCCGTCAGAAACTCGCCCGCCGCGATCGTTCCGTTGAACGTCATGCCGGCGATCGAGACGACGGTCTTCTCGGTGGGCGCGTCGAAGATGCGGCTGACGATGGCGTACTCCTCCGGCCGGTAAACATTGCGCGCCGCGGAGAAAACCACCTTGCCGGGATTCTGCCGGTCGAGCACATCGTAGCTGAAGCGCTCCGTGCTGCGGTCGATGTAATAGCGGAGACTGCCGGTCAGCCCCATCGTCCACAGATTATTGAATTGCCCGATCAACACCGCTGGACGTCCGCGCAGATCCTTAAACGCCGCGCTCCGGTCGCCGATCACCTGGAAGGGCTTGGCGCGCTGTCCGAGGAATTCGGCGAGGCGCACGCTCGCCAGGTAGTCGCCCACCGAGTAGTATCGATCGCCCGCCGCCCGCAGTTCCGAGAGGCTGATCTGCGTCCGCTGGCGGATTTCGGGGGTCGCCGGCGGGGTGGTCAGCGTCCCGACCATCTTCTCGTTGAGATCGGCGGTGCGGTGGCCATCGAAGATGTAGACCCGCAGCGGCTGTCCGACGCAGATCACGGCGCTCGAATTATCTTCGAGGAGGGGCTTCCAGAACAGGGTCAATTCCGTGGTGTGCGGGCGCGAGACGCCGTAAAATATCAGCGCGGCGCCAACGGCCAGTCCCAACCCGAGCGCCATCCCGATCAGCCGCTGGCGGAGCACTCCAACGGGAGCGGCGACCGGCACGACCTCTTCCGGTGGAGCCGGAACGGGCGCCACCGCCACCGGAGCCGCCGCACGAAACTCCGGCAGGTAAGACCCCTGCGGCAAGAGCACGCGGACCTCGGATTCGTGTCCGGGCTCGAGGTAGTACTGCGCCAGTTTCTTGCGGATCTCCGCCGCCGTCGTGCGCACCACGGAATCCTGATTGGTGTCGTAATCCGGATCCCGCTGGAAGACCTCGATCCCGATCGTACGTTCTTTGACACGATCGGTGTGGTTGCCCAGGTAGGCCTCGACGACATAGCGCAAGAGCGACTGGCAGCGCTTGCTGGTTCGGAAGTGCGGGCTGGCCAGAAGGCGGCCGAGCTGCTCTCGCACCGAGCTATCGTCCACCGCCGGTTGACTCGGCGTCTCCAGGCTATGTTCGTCCGTAAAAAGGCCCCCTGTTGTCCCGAATTCTAGCATAGGATAACGTATAGCTCCCCCGCCTCCCAATAACGGGATTCCGTTAACAAGCGTTTTTCTTTGTGCGACTTATCAACGTTCTATACGTTGGTTCTACCGCTCCATCGTAGACGCAGGCTCAAAAGGGGAATATCGTACCTGTACCTTCCTTCATGTCTCTCTGTAGAGTATTCAGCCTTGTCGCCTGGATCGTCGCCTCGGTCGTCGCCGGGATCGTCGCCGGGATCGGCGCGCTGTCCGTACCGGGCTTCGCCGCACCGCCGGTGCGCATCGTCCTGGTGGGCGATTCCACCGTGAACGATGCCGGGGGCTGGGGTCCCGGTTTCCGCTCCTCATTCAATCGAGACGTGGAAATCGTCAACCTCGCCAAGAACGGCCGGAGCTCGAAGAGCTTCCGCGACGAGGGCCTCTGGGCGCCGGCGACCAAAAACAAACCCGATTACGTCCTGATCCAATTCGGCCATAATGACGGACCCGGCAAGGGGCCGGAGCGCGAGACCGACCCGAAGACCACCTTCCGCGAGAACATGGCCCGTTACGTCGATGAGGCGCGCGCGGCCGGGGCGCAGCCGGTCCTCGTCACCTCGATTGTCCGCCGCAACTTCACTGACGATAGCCGGATCAAGCCGGATTCCCTGGTGCCCTTCGTGGACGC
>JAOAPT010000118.1 GCA_025463045.1 Candidatus Solibacter sp. | reverse complement strand
GAACTCGATGAAACTGAAAAGGCCGCGCTCGCGAATGCGCGCGCCACAGCCACGACGTCCAAACAGGAATAATTCATGCGCTTGTTCGATCTCCGCTTGGTCAAACCCAGGTTGTTCAACACAGAGCTGTTCAAATTCGGCTTGATTCTGACGATACTTGGCACAGGCGCCGTGGCTCTGGCGCAGGCGCCGGCGCGGATAATCAAACCTGCAGAGGAAGCGCCTCCGCCGCAGCAACAGCCCGCGCAGCCGCAGCCCGCCGCGCCCGGAGCTCCCGCGCAGCCGGGGCAGGCTCCCGCGACGCAGCCGCAGAATGCACCGGCGACGAACGCTCCGCGGTTGACGACAAGCGGCGCTTTCATGATGAACAACGCTTCGCTCACGGAGATGATCGACGAGCTGGCGAAGCGGCTGAAGATCAACTACATCATCGATCCCGCGGTGCGCGGCACGGTTTCGATCTTCACCTATGGCGAGGTGAAGGACGTCGACCTCATGCCGCTGCTCGAGACGATCCTGCGCGTCAATGGCGACGCAATGGTCAAAGTCGGCGACTGGTACCGCATCGTGCCGGTGAACCGGATCAACCAACTGCCGATCTCCCCGATGACGAACGCCGACCCAAAGACGCTGCCGGACGACGAGCGGATGATCATGAACATGATCTTCCTGAAGTACGCCACGGCAGGAGAGATCGCCAATCTGATTAAGCCGTTCCTCGGCGAGGGCGCTTTCGCCAGCACCTACGAGGCGGCGAACCTCCTGATCATCGAAGACAACTCGCGCAGCATGAAGCGCACCATGGAGCTGATCGCTCTTTTCGATAGCGACCAGTTCGCCGGGCAGCGCGTCCGCCTGTTCGAAGTGGAGAATAGCCGTCCGAGCGACCTGCAGAAGGATCTGGACGCCGTCTTCAAGGCGTACGCGCTCTCCGAGAAGGGGTCGGCGGTAAAGTTCATTCCGGTGGATCGCATCAACACGATAATCGCGGTCGCGCCCAATCCCGGGATTTTCGCGCAGGTGGAGACATGGATCGGCAAACTCGATATCGCGGTGAAGGCGAGCGCCGGAGCGGTCAACAGTTACGTGTACCGGCTGAAGTATGCGCGCTCGGAAACGGTCGCGATGGCGATCATGGCGCTGTACAGCGGGAATCCGATGGCGTTGATGGCGTTGAGTGCGATGGCGCAAGGCATGAACGGCATGGGCGGTGGCGGTAGCATGTACGGCATGAACGGCCTGCAGACCGGCGGGATGGGCATGGGTAGCGCCTACGGCGCGATGGGCATGGGCGGCGGCATGTATCCGGGCATGGGTGGCGGCACGTATCCGGGGATGGGCGGCGGCTACGCGCAGATGTATCCCGCACAAGTGCCGGTGTCGGTCTCGCCGATGTCGAACCAGAACCCGGCGGCGATCACCAACAACAATCCGGCGGACCAGACCGGCATGTACATGGGGAACAACGGTTTTCAGCCGCAGAACGGTCCGCGCGTCCCGCACGTCATTCCCAATCCGTTCGACAACACGATTCTGATCCAGGGAACGCCTCAGGAGTACGAGCAGATTCTGGGCTTGCTACGGCAGTTGGACATTCCTCCGCGACAGGTGCTGATCGATGCCAAGATTTACGAAGTGGACCTGAGCGGCGCATTCGCTGCCGGCGTCACGGCCTACCTGGAAAAGAAAGATACCGGAGCTTTCAGCCGCGCGCTGAATGTGGCGAGCGGTGCGGGCGGCGTGGCTCTGACCACGGGTGCGCTCGTACTGAAGAGCCACGAACTCCTTGCGGCGCTGACGGCATCGCAGACCAATAGCCACACCAGGGTTCTCTCGGCGCCCAGCATCATCGCCACGGACAGCATTCCGGCGTCGCTGAACGTGGGTGAGGACGTGCCGGTGCTGACCTCCCAGGCGGTGGCGGGCGGCGTGCAATCCGGCGGCAGCTCGGTGTTCACCAATACGGTGAGTAATCGCAGTTCCGGCGTGACGCTAAATATCACCGCGCGGGTCAATTCGAGCGGCATCGTCACCCTGATGATCAACCAGAATGTCAGTTCCCCGCAGGCACCCTCTGCCAGTTCGAGCATTCAATCGCCGTCATTCCAGAACCGGTCCTTCCAAACGCAGATCACCGTGCAGGATGGGGACACGGTAGCGATTGGCGGCATCATTCAGGAAAGCAATCTGCAGAGCTCGTCCGGCGTGCCGTTCCTCAGCAAGTTGCCGGGAATCGGGGCGGCGTTCGGCGCGAAGAGCATCAGCAAGAGCCGGACGGAGTTGGTGGTCTTCCTGACGCCTCGTGTGATCTACGACACGAACCAGATCGCCGATGCGACCGATGAGATCCGGTCGGGTATGAAGAAGATCAACAAGATGGTCAAGGATCGGTAATCCAGATCGGTAATCCGGATCGGTAATCCAAGGGCGGGCCGTTCGCGTATATAACGCTGGATGGCCAAAGTTTTCGTCACGGGCGCGACCGGGTTCATGGGGCAGCGCCTCTGCGCGACCCTCGTGGGGCGCGGACATCAGGTACGCGGTCTCGCGCGGGCTGGCTCCGAAGGGCGGCTGGCGGCGGGCACTGAATTTGTGGCCGGCGATCCGCTGGTGGGCTCGACCTACCGCGATGCGTTGGCGGGCTGCGACACGATGGTGCACCTCGTCGGAGTGAGCCATCCGAGTCCGGCGAAGGCGGCGCAGTTCCGGACGATCGACCTGGCGTCAGCCCTGCAGGCCATTCCGATGGCGGTCGCCGCTGGAGTCCACCACTTCGTGTACGTCAGCGTGGCGCATCCGGCGCCGATCATGCGCGAATACATCGCTGCGCGCGTGGAGGCCGAGCGCGCGATCCGCGAGTCCGGATTGACTGCGACGATTCTCAGACCGTGGTACGTGCTGGGTCCTGGCCGTCGATGGCCGCTGGTGCTCACGCCGATTTACCGCGTGATGGAAGCGATTCCCGCCACGCGCGACGGGGCGCGGCGGCTGGGCCTGGTGAACGCGGAGCAGATGGTCGCGGCGATGGTGCGGTCGGTGGAGCGGCCCGCTCCAGGCGTACGCGTGCTGGCCGTTCCGGATATCCGCGACGCTACGATGTGAGCATTTCCTGCAGGTCTTCTTCAGTGAGAATGCGAATGCCGAGCTGGCGCGCTTTATCCAGCTTGGAGCCGGCATCCTCTCCGGCGAGCACGTAGCTGGTCTTCTTGCTCACGGCACTGGCGACCTTGCCACCCGCAGACTCGATCAACTGCTTGGCCTGGTCGCGGCTCAGCGTGGGCAGCGTGCCGGTGAGCACGAACGTGGAGCCGGTAAGCGGTCCGGCTTTGGGTCGCCGGTGCGCGTAAGTGAACTGCAGGTCGGCCTTGCGCAGACGATCGACGAGCTCGCGATTGCTCGGCTCCCGGAAGAATTGAACGACGGCCTCGGCAACCTTCGGCCCGACTTCGTCGGCCTGCTGCAAGTCCTCGAGCGAGGCCTGCTCGATCGCGTCCATGCTGCCGAACGCCTCGGCGAGGAAGACCGCGGTGCGCTCTCCGACAAAACGAATGCCGAGCGCGGTGAGCACGCGCGGCAGCGGATTCTTTCGCGAATTGTCGATATTCCGGATCACGTTGCCGGCGCTCTTGACCCCCATGCGGTCGAGACTCATCAGGTCTTCGATTTTGAGGTCGTACAGATCGGCGACGTTGTGCACAATTTCGCGATCGACCAGCTGATCGACGAGTGCATCGCCCATGCCGTCGATATTCATCACGCCGCGCGAGGCGAAGTGCAGGATCGATTCCTTGAGGCGCGCCGGGCAGTTGGCGTTGATACAGCGGCTGGCCGCCTCGCCCTCTTCGCGCACGATCTGGCTGTTGCACACCGGGCAGTTGGTCGGCATGCGGAAGGGCTTGCGGTAGGAGCCCTGCGACGAGACGCGAACCACCTTGGGAATCACGTCGCCGGAGCGCTCCACCACCACTTCGTCCCCCATCTGCAGGCCGAGGCGCGCGATCTCATCTTCATTGTGGAGCGTAGCGCGCGACACCGTGACGCCGCCGACCTCAACCGGCTTCAGGTTGGCGACCGGCGTGAGCGCGCCCGTGCGTCCCACCTGTACCTCGATCGATTCGACGCACGTGGTCGCCTGCCGCGCTGGATACTTGTAGGCGATGG
>JAOAPT010000083.1 GCA_025463045.1 Candidatus Solibacter sp. | reverse complement strand
TTGGTCGCAGCCATGCTCGCACATGGCCTGACGTCCATCGTTACCTTCGACGCGACTGGGTTCTCACGCTATTCCGGCATCCAAGTCGTGCATCCGGACAGCGTCATTTCCGAAGGCCGGTGAGCCGGGTGCGAGGGGACAGCACCGCGCGCAATCGTGGCCAGCAGGCGGTCTGCATGGGCGGAAGTCCCGATAGGCTACAGCGGCCGCAAACGCGCGCTGAAGTGGCGCAAAAACGGCGGTGCCTCCACGATCTCCATGCCGCGGATCGCATCCTTCTTCGCATTTACCTCGAGGATCGCCTCCACCACGTAGTCGATATGACTCTGCGTGTAGACGCGCCGCGGGATCGCCAGCCGGAGCAATTCGTGTTGGGCCGCGCCCGCGAACATCAGGCTGCCGATCTCGACGCTGCGGATTCCGGCATGGCGATACAACTCGACCGCCAGCGCCTGGCCCGGGAATTCATTCGGCGGGATGTGAGGCAGCATCCGCGCCGCATCAATATAGATAGCGTGCCCGCCCGGCGGCTCGACGATCGGGACGCCACCGTCGGCGATGTGGCGGCCGAGATACCCGGTGGACACGATGCGATAGTGCAGGTAATCCGGATCGAGAATTTCCTCCAGGCCGACCGCAATCGCGTCCAGATCGCGCCCCGCGAGCCCGCCATACGTGGGAAAGCCTTCGGTGAGGATCAGCAGATTCGTTTCCTGCTGGAAGACGCGGTCGTCGTTGCTGCAGAGCAGGCCGCCGATGTTGGCGAAGGCGTCCTTCTTGGCGGAGAAGGTGCACCCGTCCGCAAGCGAAAACATCTTCTGCGCAATTCGTTTGGGCGACCACTCCCCATAGCCCGGCTCGCGCATGCGGATGAACCACGCGTTCTCCGCGAACCGGCACGCATCCAGGTAGAGCGGAATTCCATGGCGCGCGCACACCGCCTTCACCGCTTCGATGTTCGCCATCGATACCGGCTGTCCGCCGCCCGAGTTGTTCGTCACCGTCAGCATCACCAGCGGGATCTTCGCCGCGCCCTCAGCGGCAATCAGCGCCTCAAGCGCCGCGACGTCCATGTTGCCTTTGAAATCCAGGCGGGCCTGCGTATCGCGCGCCTCCGCGATCGGCAGGTCGATCGCGCGCGCTCCCGTGAACTCAACGTTGGCGCGGGTCGTGTCGAAATGCGTATTCGAGGGCACAACGTCGCCCGGCTTGCACATCACCGTAAAGAGGATGCGTTCGGCCGCGCGTCCCTGGTGGGTGGGCACCATGTGGCGAAGGCCAGTCAGCTCGTCGGCGACACGCTTGAGACGGAAGAAGCTTTCGCTGCCGGCGTAGCTTTCGTCGCCGCGCATGATCGCCGCCCATTGCTCGGTGGACATCGCGCTCGTGCCGGAATCCGTCAGCAGATCGATTAGAATATGGCGGGCGTCGATCCGGAAGAGATTGTAGCCGGCATCGGCGAGATAGCGCTCGCGTTCCGCGGGTGTGGTGTGGTGCAGCGGTTCCACGCTCTTGATGCGGAAGGGTTCGATGATGGTGCGCACGAGCAGATTATCGCAGGCGGCGCGCTATTGTTCGCAATTACCGTTCGCAGTTACTGTTCGATGGTGACCTGGACGCGATTGCTTTCCACGCCGTCTGCCGTGATGTAGAGCTCGGCGGGCCCGGCGTTATTGAGCGTCGGCAGTTGCAATTCGACCACGTAGAAGCCGATGTAGCCACCGGCGAGCTTGGCGCTGCGCACCGGGACCGGGCTGCCGTTGAGAAACGCGCGAATCGCGGCGGCAACCACCGGTGGATTGTCGACCGGCGCGGGCGTTCCGGTGGGCTGGTCGGGCGTGACCTTACCGAGTCCGGTCGCGAAGACCTGGACGCGGCTGCCCGCGCGTGCCGTCTTGCGCGCATCGAGCAGCAGGCCGGTATCGGCATCCTGCAGCATCGGCGAACCGTCGTGGGCCACGAAGATGGCGGGCGAAACAGGTTGCACCTGCATGCCGAGCCGCACATTCCCGGTGGCGGTCTGGAGCGCCAGGGTGACATTCGGTCCAACGGCCTCGAACGGCACCTGAATCTGCGAGGCGTCGTCGGCGGCGGCGAGCACGGGATAGTTGAGATTGCCGGCGCGCGCCGTGCTGACGCGTCCGCCGACCACGCTCATCAGCGAACCGGGAGCGGCCGGGCGCGTGCTGAAATCGGCAGCGTTGACCAGACGAACATTGCGCAAACGGTGCGGCGCCGCGGTGGCGAACACTCCATACCCATCGAGTGCCGCATAAAGCTGAATGCCGGACGGATCCAGATAGACATCGGTCGCCGCGGTGCCCGGCAGACCGAGGAGCGGAAGCCACACGGCGGGCGTCGAACTGGCATTATCGAGATCGACCTTCGCCCAGAACACGCCGCGCTCGGTGGCGACGTAGACAGCCCCCGACGCGCGCTCGGCCGTCACCGAGTGAGCGGCGACCGGCGGCAGATTATAATCCAGCGGGTCCCAAAATGTTCCGAAGTTGGTGGTGCGCAGAACGTGCGCGCCGTCCGGTCCGCCGCCCAGTGCGGCGAGCGCGACATCGGGCCGCGCCACGTCCACGAAGAGGCGCTCGACGGGTCCGTTCGCCGAACCGGTATTCGTGGGAGCGAACGTGGCGCCGCCATCCCGCGAGATCACGATGCGCCCGTCGGCGGTCCCCACATAAATCGTCTTATCGGCGATCGCGTAGGCGGTCGCCTGGCCGCCGACCTTCGGCGAAAATGCCCGGAGCTGCGCTTCTTCAACGGCCAGCGTGCCGTCGTTAGCCGGCTGCCATACATTGGCGCCCGGCGGAAGTTCCATCGGCCCCATACCGTCGATCAGGACGCGCGTACCCACCGTGCCGTTCGGTGCGGCGAGAATGCGTTTGACCGCAAGGTTCGGCAGGAACTGATTCAGCCCCGTCCACGAGAGTCCGCCATCCATCGAGCGCCAGACGCCGAAATCGTTGGCGACCACGATCTGGTCGAGGCTGACCGGGGAGATCGCGACACTGTGCTGCTGAAAGCCGATCACCGACTCGGTTTTGAACGCGGACAAATTCTCCCACGAGCGCCCGCCATCGTCGGAGCGGAAGAGCTGCCGTCCCAGCGCATAGACACGCCCAAAGCTGCCGCCGACGACGCGCGATCCCGGTTCGGGAATGCGGTACACCGTGGGCGCGGGCACAAGCCTTGCCGGTTCCACGGCGCTCGTGCTGGGCTGCCAGATTTCATAATCGGCGGTCTCGAAGATCTTGCCGCTGCGGGTGCGCGCGTACAGTACGCCGCCGTCGCCGGAGAACCACACGTTCTCCACGGGTCCGGTGGCGGGGGACGCGAGCAGAAGTTCTACGGACGAACTTCCGACTTTGCGCCAGTTGGCGCCTTGCGCCATCGCGAGACTGGCGAAGACCAGCATCAGTAGCGCGAGGCGGAGGGGCGGCGGGATTGTTCCCTTATGACACACAGTCGAGTCCCATTCTACCCTACTTCATATCGGCAACAAGCAATCAAAGTGCTGAATTCAAGCGATTTGTGACGAAAACTTCATCTAGGACTTCTGTGTGCAACGCAGGTTTGGTGCTAGACTACGGCTAGCGTCCGATTATGCTTAGGCGACTTACGTTCACGCGGACCAGGCACACGCTGCTGATTGCGGCCGCGCTCGTGGTGTCGTTTGTCCCGGTGCACGCCCAGTGCCCGCTGCCCACGGATGCCGGCGCAACGGTGCTTGTCATGGCTGGGGACGTTTCGGCTTTGAGCGACAGCTCCGGCTATCGCAAGGCCCTGATGCCGTGCGGGTCGGTCAAAGTTCAGCAGGTGATCAAGACCGGGGCGGATGGCTATGCCAAGTTTCAAATCTCAGATGGCAGTACTTTCGAGGTGTTTCCGAACTCCGAAGTCACGTTCCGCAAATCCTACAGCCTGAACGATCTCCTTAATGTATGGCTCGGGAAGGTGAAGGTGTATATTCAACACCTGCCCGGAATTCCGAATCCCAACAACGTGACCACACCCACCGCGCTGATTTCGGTTCGCGGGACAGTGTTTGACGTAAATGTTGAAGACCTGGAAGGCACAACGTTCGTGAGCCTCGATGAAGGCATCGTCGATGTGCGGCACTTGCGAGTGGCGGGTAATAAGGTGACGCTGATTCCCGGGCAATCCATCCGCGTCATCCCCAATATCCCGCTGGCGCAGATCAGGATAGATAAGGGCGGTTTTGCGCGCCAGATTCTGCAAGGCATTCAGGACTTGGCGCGGCAGGCGGCGTACTCTCGTCCCGCGGGTTCGCCCGGCGGCGTTCCCAGCGGAACGGCAGGCACGAATGGCGGCCTGAACGGCGACAAGGGCAAGAATACCGGCACGACGTCGGGCGGCACGGGCACGGGTGCACCTACCGGGGCTCCCACCGGAACTCCGACGGGCGCTCCTCCGGCTCCTCCGCCCGCTCCACCACCGCCTCCTCCGGGCGGCGGCGGCGGGGAATAGCTGCTCGCGCGCTGCCGTACGCTTCGCGGCGGGTGTCCAGCCAACCGCGTGATAGATTGAAAGGGTGCGGCTGATCCTTCTTCTTTGTGCCGTCGCGGCATACTCGCAAACGCCAAATTCAAAATCGCCGGCCGGTCTCGAACCCGCCTGGGACATGGCGGTGATTCTGCAGGAAATCGGCGCGAACGCCGCGAGTCTGTTGCCGCTCCTCGACAAGGTGGATGCAAAAAACTGGGTCGCCAAAGGCGCCTCGGAGACGTACGCCGAACAGTTGGATATGAGCCGGCAGCAGGCGAAGGCGCTGGCCGATGGAGCGAACGCCCTCGCCAAAAACCCGGAGAAGCTCTCCGCGTCCCTCGAACTATTCTTCCGCATGGAAGGATTGACCACGCTGCTCGCGTCTGTCGAGGAAGGCACCCGAAAGTATCAGGGGCCAGAGGCCGCACAAGCGCTGGCCGGCGCCTACGCCGAAGGCGGCGCCAACCGTGAGCGCCTCCGCGGCTATATCGTCAGCCTTGCCGCGCAACGGGAGCAGCAGTTCGAAGTCATGGATCGCGAAGCCCAGCGCTGCCGCGGAACCCTCATGGCGCCTACCCCGGCCAAGACCACCACAGGAAGGAAGAAGTAACAGCCCATGCCGTTCACCTGCAGCATTTGTGGAGAGGAATCCACGCGAATCTGCGTCCGTTGCACCAAGGACGCGTGCAACAACCACATCTGCGAAAAGTGTCTGCGATGCAGCGATTGCTGCGAATGCGAGGTCGTCCTCTCCGAGCCTGTCCACGAAAACGTGCGCATGGTGCGCACCATGGTCGACCAGAACCTGGTCGACGAGAACCTGGTCGACGAGAACCTGCTCGACGAGAGCCTGGTGGACGAGAGCCTGGTAGATGACGACCCGATGGAGGACGAAGTGGAAAATATTGCGCCGCCCGAACCCGATCCCGAACCGCATCTGCCCGAGCCGGATCCCGATCCCGCGCCCATTCCTTCGCCGGACGAGCCCGAACCCGGCGCCGCGATCAGGTAAAACCCGCATCCCGTCCCTTGCTATCCTGTGCTTGGCGGCGGGCTTCAAGCCGGTGGGACCGAGCTTTCGGGCTCGATTCGCCTCTTCGGGGTTACCCCGAGGGAGTGTGTTGCATCGCCATTTCGTCGCGTGAGCGTCGCTGCACTGGCGAGCAGATTTGCTCACGCAGAGTCGGACTCGTTGGAGCCGCACGCCGCCAATCGCTATGCCGAGCGCGGCGGTGATCAGCAATCTCGCCCGAAGCCTTCTCTCCGGTGATCCGGCGCTGGAGCACGTGTATGCTCGCGCCGTGCGCACCTTCGGCCGCCCCTGGCGCTGGATTCGGCCCCTCACCGAGCGCTATGTCGCCGCCTTCGCGGGCCCCACCCGCCCGCGCCACCGCGACGTCGTCCGATTCCTGCAGGCCGACGCCGGCTTCCACCGCGCCCGTGCGATCTACCGCGATCGGCTGTCGATCGCCGAGTGGCTCGGCGAGCCGCAACGCATGCAGCCTGCCGCAGCTGCCCGCCACTGGAACCTGCCCTGCATCGAATCGGCAGGCGCGCTGGCCGATTGGCTGGAAGTGAATGTCGACGAGCTGGACTGGTTCGCCGATCTGAAAAACCTAGGCAGCCAACTCCGCAATCCGAAGCTCCAGCACTATCGCTACACCATGCTCCCCAAGCGCTCCGGCGGAGTGCGTGTGATCGAGACGCCGAAGGAGCGCACCAAGGGCCATCAGCGGCGGATCCTGGCCGGCATTCTGGATCTGGTCCCCGTCCACCCCGCGGTGCACGGCTTCGTCAAAGGCCGCTCGATCGTCAGTTTCGCCGCGCCCCACGCTGGCCGGCCCGTCCTCCTGCGCCTGGACCTGCAGGACTTTTTCCCCACCTTCCCCGCCGTCCGCGTGCAGGCGTTATTTCGTACCCTCGGCTATCCCGAGCAGGTCGCCGACC
This sequence comes from Candidatus Solibacter sp., assembly GCA_025463045.1. GTDB lineage: Bacteria > Acidobacteriota > Terriglobia > Bryobacterales > Bryobacteraceae > Solibacter. The sequence goes on along the minus strand of JAOAPT010000083.1, from coordinate 7,444 downwards.
GCTTGGGCGGCATCTGCACGAACGCCACACCTCGCGACCTGTGGAACGTCCGCCCCATGGAAATTTCACCCAAGGAATGGCAGGAGTCGCGGACACTCTACGGGCGGCCGCACCTCCCGCAAGGTGCGCCCACCTCGCCGTCGCTCGCCAACCTCATGGCATACCGCCTGGATTGCCGCCTCACCGGCCTCGCCAGAACCGCCGGTGCGACCTACACCCGCTATGCCGACGATCTCGCTTTCTCGGGCGGCGAAGACTTCGCGCGCGTTGTCCAGCGGTTCGCGTCACACGCCGCGGCCGTGGCAATCGAGGAAGGCTTCAACGTCAATCACCACAAGACGCGCATCATGCGGCAGGGTGTCCGCCAGCACCTCGCAGGTCTGGTCGTCAACGAAAAGGTCAACCTCCGCCGCCGCGACCTGGAACTGCTGGAGGCCATCCTCACCAATTGCGTGCGCCACGGCCCCGCCTCCCAGAATCGCGCCGGCGCGCCCGATTTCCGCGCCCACCTGGAAGGCCGCGTCGCCTTCGTGGCAATGATCAACCCTGCGAAAGCCCTCCGCCTCAGTGCCCTGCTGGAAAGTATTGTTTGGTAGGACGGGTCTCCTGGGGCCTGTCCGTCCTCTGCCTACGACGTATACGCCGCCGCGATCTGCTTCCGCACAAACTCCAAATCGTGTCGGAAAGCGTTCAACTCGTTCGCCGACGAGTACGCCACCTGGACTGTCAGCGGCCCATTGAACTTCGCCCGCGCCAGCGTCGTGAAAAAGGCCTTCCAATCGACCACGCCCTGTCCCAGCGCGCACGGCACAGCCTTCCCATCCTTCCACGTGAAATCGCGGACCGTGACCGCCTTAATTCTTGGAAGCGCGGCAGCCAGGCTCGTGTCCGGCGTCTCAGGCCCCGCCATCTCGGCGGAATTCCCGGGATCGTAGTCGTAGCCCACCCAGCGCGGATCGACGTTCCGCAGGAACCCGTTCACATCGGCGAGATTTGCCCCCACCGCATCCCCCGTGCTGTTGTGAAACGCGGTGGCGACATTGTAGGCGCGCGCGATCGATGCGAGTTGCAGCAGATCACGCTGCACTTGCGCCAGCCGCATCTCGCGCTCCGGCCCGCCTGAGAATTTCCAGTAACCGGGACGGAAGAGTCCGATCCCCATGAATCCCGCGATCCCCAGAATCTGCCGTCCGTAAGGATCGTTCGCACTCACCACCGACGTCGAAATGATCGGCACTTCGAGCCCCACGCCGCTCACCGCCTCGATCGAGCGCATCAGGTCCGAGCTCGCCTGTTCCGGCGCCACGTGACTGCCCGGCACCACGGCGAGATCGGCGCCGTCGTACCCGAGATCGCGCAGCACCATCCCCACGGCCTCGTATTCGATCTTGATCAGGTGCTGCGAATACAGGCAGACCGCCGGAGAACTGCGCGGTTTCGGCGGAGTGCGCGGGCGCGGCACTCGCGGTCCATCGGGCAACGTGGGCGGCTGCCCGGGCGCTTCCGCCAGCGGCTGCTGCGGTTTCTGCTGCGCGCGTGCCAGCGCCGCCGCCCCCAGCCCTGCGAGAATTTGCCGTCGAGTGATTGCCATCGGCTCTCCAGCTATTGTAGAACGGCTATTTGGAACGCGGCTTCGCGGGAGCGGGCGAGGTCGCTTTCTTAATCGTCGTCTCGCGGTCGCCGGCGCGCCATTGCTGCTCGAGCTCCTGGTCGGGAACTCCCGCCGTACGCCCCAGCAGCAGGAAGGAAGGCAGCGCGTACCGCAGCGTCTTCCAGCGCGCCATGTCGACCAGCGCCGGCAGCGCGCGCTCGCGAATCAGGTCGAGCGCGGCGGGGTTAGGGCGTTCCGTCAGCGTGACCAGCGTCTCCGCCGCCTGCGTCCGGTCGCTCAGCGAAAGCGAATTGAGCATCGCGACCATCCAGGTGGGCTCGAGCTTCAGATTCAACTCCGGATGCTTCTGCGAGAGCACCGCGATCGCCTTCAGCGCGCGTACGGCATTCGCCCGCACGGCAGGTTCGGGGTCCTGCAGCGCGAACTGCAGATCGTTGATCACGTCGCTCTTCTTCGGAGTGAAGCCCGCGACGGCGGCGGCCACCGCGCGCTCCTCCGGCTCCGGCCCATTGCGCAACACGTCGCGCAGCGTATCGAGATGCTCGGCCGCAAACCGCGAGAGCGGCTCCTGCAAGGCGCGGACGGCGGGGTCGGCAAGCCGCGATTCGCCGGACGTGAGGTCCTCGGCGGCCGTGCCGAGTTGCGTGGCGCGCGCCACCGTGACCATGAAATCGCGGTAGGCGGTCATCAGTTCTTCGGGCAGCACCGCCGTCCCCACCGGGGCGGGCCGGGTGTCGAAGTGGGCCGAGCCGCGTTCTTCCAACCCGATGAACAAAGTCGCGCTCGTATCCTCGCAGCAGACCGCCTCGACGCGCGCCGCCACCACCCCGGAGATCTCTTCCAGCCGCTCTTCCAGGTCGCCCTTGGAGGGTGGCAAGGGGTCGCCGGGCTTCAGCCCGACCGTACCTAAGACTTTATCTGGTGTGAGTTTACGGAGACCGTAGAAGTTGATTTCGCCGGTCTTGGGGGGCTGCGCAACGGCCCCCATTCCGGTCAACAGGACGGTCAGCAGAACGATGGCAAGCGGGCGGATCACAATATTGAGACGCGCCGTCCGCCCTTTAGGGTTCAGACGCGCGCCTGCTGCTGCGCGATCGGCCCGATTATGGGGAGAACGATCGTCTTTCCCTGATAGGTCATCAACAGCATGTAAATCCATAAAGCCAGGCCGGCCAGCGAGATCAGCGAGTAGATAAAGAAGAAGCTGAACAATCCCATCGCCCCGATCAGGATCCCGACAATTATGCGGAGCGCGATGAAAGCCACGCTCAGGAAAATCGATTGGAAGGCGTGGAAGCGAATCGTCGGATTGCGATTGTACGGAGCCAGCACCAAAAATATGATGCCGGTGATGAAACCGAGCGCGTAGCACAGCGCCGAAGCGACGTTATCCGCCATCGGCGCCGCCTGCACCGCCGGGCCGGACGCGGGCATTGAACCGGGCGCGGACGCCGCCGCTCCGACTCTAGTGCCGCACTTCGCACAGAAACTGCCTTCCACTTGAGCACCACAGGACGCGCAGAACGGCATTCAGTAATTCCTCCAGATCAACTCTACTGGCAGGAACGCCCGGCGGCAAGCATCCCGCGAGAATTCCGTGTGTGGTGAATCACCGCCCCGGAGCTCCGAGCACGAACTGCGGGATCACCGCACCGGCCGCGGCTCCCGCGACGACGGCGGGGGTCCCTGCGCCAAGGTAATCGACAAGGAGGCCTGCGAGCGCGCCGATTCCGGCGCCGACGAAGGCGAGCATTATGCGTTTTGCCATTGCTTAGCGGCTAGCGGGCGGCTTGGATTCCGCGGGATCACCCATGATGTACAGCTTCTCATCGGGGTGGAGAAGCTTGAGGCGCTTGCGGATTTCCAGTTCCTGCTCGGCGGGATTGTTGTTCAGTCGGTTGATGTGTTCCTTCTGGCGCTCCACGTCCCTGGCAAGATTCGCATTGAGCTTTTCCATCTCCTGGACCTGGCGCTGTTTTTCCTGCCACGCATGCATGCCCTTCGGGAAGGAAAAAAAAGCATAGGTCACCGCCATCAGAAAGACCATTACATACGTGAACCTTGTGAGTGGCGCTTTCATGCGACGATAAGGCCTGGAACATAATATTAACATCGCTAACCGGATTCACTTCGCAATTTTTTGAGATGACCGATAAGATTGTTGTTCTTAGCACCTGCGCGACCGCGAAAGATGCCGAACGCATGGCGTGTGCGCTGATCACCTCCCACCTTGCTGCGTGCGTCAACGTGGTACCGCAAATTCGCAGTTATTATCGTTGGAAGGGCGAGCTCGAAAGCGCCGCCGAATTTCTGTTGATCATCAAGAGCTCGCGCGATCTGTTCGACGCGCTCAAACTCGAACTGGAAAAGCTGCACCCTTACGAGGTGCCCGAGGTCCTCGCAATCCCCATCGTCGCGGGCGCGGAGAATTACCTGAACTGGCTCGGCCACAACCTTCGCGGCGGTGACGGGGAATGATCGCGCTCCTCTTTGATATGGATGGCGTCATCGTCGATTCCAACCCGATGCACCGGCACGCGTGGGAAGTCTTCAACCTCCGCTACGGAGTCGAGACCACCCAGGCAATGCACGAGCGCATGTACGGCAAACGGAACGACGAAATCGTCCGCGACTTCTTCGGCGACCAACTGAGCGCGGACGAGGTGTCGGCGCGCGGCTTCGCCAAAGAGGCGCTCTATCGCGAGATGGTGTCAGGCCGTTTGGAGGAGATGTTGGTGCCCGGCCTGCGCGAATTCCTCGCGCGCCATCGCGAACTGCCGATGGGCGTCGCCAGTAACGCCGAGCCGGAGAACGTTAGCCTTTTCCTCGAAGGCACGGGTCTCCGCCCGTACTTCGGGGCCGTGGTGGACGGCCATCAGGTGGAGCGCCCGAAGCCGTTTCCCGATATTTATCTGCGCGCTGCGGAGATTTTGAAGGTCGACCCGGCGGATTGTGTCGTCTTCGAAGATTCGCATTCCGGCGTGGCTGCCGGGCGGGCGGCGGGAATGCGGGTTATTGGCCTTTGTACCACTCACGATAACTTGCCGGGTACTAGCATAAGCGTCGATAATTTTCTAAGCGGAGAATTGGAGTTATGGCTGGATTCGCTCATGCGATCCGCATAGCGGTGCTGCGCGCAGGGGTGCTGGCTGTATCACTAGCCGTCGTGTGCCCGGGTGCCGGCGCACAACCCCGAATCTCCCTCAAACAACTCGGTTCCCGCTCCGGCCCAAATTTCACAGCGGTTTACAGCGGCCAGAAGGTCGTTGTCAAAGGCATCGTTTCCGCCTCTTCATTTCATTTTCCGGAATACACGATGCTGGCGATCCAGGACGACCGCGCTGGCGGAATCCTCAAGGTACCCCTCTCCAACCGGTCGCTCGACCGGTACCGTCCCGGCGACGAACTGGAGGCGACGGGCACAGTTTCCGCGCAGTTCGGAATGAACGTGCTGGAGCCGGAGAAGATCATCGTGACGGATCGTCGTCCGGCTCCCGCACCCAAAGATCTACGCCCCGGTGACCTGCAAAGCCTGGAGTATCTGGGCATGCTGGTGAGCACCCAGAGTCCGGTAGTGACCAGCTTCCGCAGCCCCAACGGTGCGGGCGTTTTCGTCTCCGGTCCCGTCGACAACTACCGGATCTTCATTCCGCAAGCGCCCGGCAAGGATTATCCGAACGTCAACTCGATTCGCGTCGGAGACACGGTACGGGTGACGGGGATCGCGCTGCAATACTGCCCGGTTCCGCCCTTCAATACCGGCTACCAACTGCTGACCGCCGGTCTGCAGGACATCGTCACGCAACCTTCGACCATCCCGCAGCCGTTGATCGCGGCAGGGATCACGACCATCGTGCTGGTCGGCTTCTTCCTGTGGAGAAGGGAGCAGCGCCTCCGCTCCCAGCGTCGGCGTTTGCGGCGCACCTACAAACTCGGCGAGGAGATCCTCGGTGCGTCCTCCTCCGCCACCATCCTGAAGCGGATCTCCGAGGCGCTGCCCGGCATCATCGGCGTCACCCGCGTGCAGTTGTACGTGTACAACCGCACCGCGAAGACGCTCGACGCGATCGAGGACCAGAACGGCGCGTCGACTTCGATCTCGCTCTCCTCACCTCCAGGCGGAACGCCGGCGGGCGCGGTCGCCTGCTTCCATTACCGGACCCTGCTCGTCATCCCCGATATCGAACGCAGCCCCTTCCCGATCGCCGGACAGCAGGGCGAGCGCTGCCCCAAGAGCCTGTTGTTCGTCCCAATGATGGCGCAGAGCGAAGTCGTCGGGGTGCTCGAACTCGATCAGGACGACCGGGTTCGCGATTTCACCGCCGACGAGCAGGCGCTCGCACAGCATCTCGGCAATCAGATCGGCGTCGCGATCCGTCTGCTCGACCAGCGGACGGTGCAGGAGCAGTTGTTCCGTACCGAAAAGATGGCGGCGATGGGTCGGCTGATCTCGGGTGTCGTGAACGAGTTGCAGACTCCGCTGGCATCGATCACGGACCTCGCGACGCGCGCCCTCGAAAAGGCGCGCGGCGGCCCCGCGGAGCGCGAAGTGTCCGCGATCGCGACCGAAGCCGCCAAGGCGAGCGGGATGGTCACCCGCATGGTGTCGTTCGCCGCCGCCGAGCAGGTGGAGGCGCGCGCGGTCGACGTCACGGCGATCCTGCGCAACCTGATCGAGTTCCGCGAAGGCGACTGGAAAGCATCGGGCATCCGGGTGCGCGACCTCAGTTCGCACGAGCCGATCTTCGTCCACGGGTCGCCCGGCCAGATCGAGCAGGTCTTCCTCAACCTGCTGGTCCACGCCGAGCAGTCGCTGGCGAACTCGCAGACCAAATCGATTACCGTGCGGACCAGCCTGCTGGCCAAGCGCCTGCTCGTCGAAATCTCCTTTACGTCGCCGGGAGAGTTCCGCAAACCGGAGGATACCGCCGCGGTGCTCGGCGTGACGCGCAGTGTGATCGTGGGCCACGGCGGGGAAGTCCGCCTGATTGAAAAGAGCAACTCCGACCCGCGTTTCGAGGTGGAACTTCCGGCGCTGGTTAAGGATCGGTCGCTGCCCTCGCAGGCCACCACGCCGGTACGCGATTCGTCCCGCCGCCTGACCGCACTGGTCATCGAGGCCGACGAGAATATGCAGCAGGTCCTGCTGGGGCTCCTGCACGCCCACGGCTATCGCGTAGTCCCCGTGAACAATTCCGATGCCGGGCTGGATCTGGCCCAGCGCATGCGCTTTGATGTCGCATTCTGTTCGGTACACGCTCCGGGCCTGAATTGGGTGGAACTCTCCGAGCGCATGCACGGCCGCGTCGGCGGCTTCGTTCTTCTCTCCGATGGCTACGATGCCGAGCTCTCCGCCGATTTCGAAGGCGACGGCCGCTTCGTTCTCGCCAAGCCCGTCCAGGAAAAAGAGCTCGAGCGCGTCCTGCAAGCCATCGAGCCCCCGACCGCGACGGTAATCCCCTTCAAAACCGGCACCGCGTAAGTAGGATGGGCCTCCTCCTCCTGGCCTGCCCGGCGTTCACCCGCCAACCCCCATGAAAAAATCGGCCTTCAATCGGCCTTCAAATGACGCGACCAAAGGTGCGGCACCGAACGACTCCGTTGTAGAACAAGCCCCACTGCGCACTTGACTTGGCGTGGGCTCGGCGCTGCGTTGAAGAACGCACACCAATCGGAGCCGCGACGGTTACGGAGCGGTGGTCACGCTGACCGGCCGGGAACATAGGTAACAGTTTTATCCGAGAACATGGGTGACAGTTTTCGGATGTCTGTTTTGAGTTCTTCAGTGATTATAGGAGCAGTCGTAGCGCCTGTGGGAATGTGGTAATCGCG
>JAOAPT010000058.1 GCA_025463045.1 Candidatus Solibacter sp. | reverse complement strand
GCGATGGCGAAGGCGAAGCGGAACTGATCTTTGTTCGTGGTAACTCCGGGTAAGTTGACGTGGCGGTATTGCACGCTGAAGCCGCAGCAGTTGGTGTTGTAAGTTACCAGGCCGGTGACGTATTGGATGCTGCCTTGGCGGGCGTCGTAAATGGCCTCGGCGCCGGCGTTGATGCCCTTGTGATTGGGATCGCCGAAGCCGCCGCGGATGCGGAACTGGTTGGCGGGAGCGGTGATCGCCGGGTCGGTGTGGACGGAGCTGTGGCCGATGGAGAGGAAGTAGTCCTTCAGGTGGTAATCCATCGTGAGACTGCTGTCGACGATGCCGTGGGCGCGCGGATCGTAATCCGTCTGCCAGCGGAGGCTGAAGTTTCCCACGGGGCTCATGCGAAGGGAACTGACGACGGGAGACGTGGAGCGCGGGCCGACCAGAAAGGCGTAGGCGGTGAGGTCGGCGGAACTGGCGATGACGTTGCGCTGGCCTTGGATCAGGGCGCCGCCGAAGGTGGGATCGAAGTAGCGCTTCTGATAGAGTTCCCAGGAGAAGATCTCTTCGACGGAGTTACCGCGCTTGGCATAGATGCGGTTGGTGAGCGATAAGAGGATCTCGTTGGTGTTACTGGTCAGATCGTTCTCATCGAAGCGGATGAAGCGCAAAAAGTCAGTGCCGACGCCGGTAACATTGCGGTAAGTCGCGCGGGGCTCGATCACGTGCTTGAGTTTGTCGCCGAACATGGTCTTCTTTTGAAAGACGCGGGCGAGCGACGGGAAGATCAGGTCGACTGAAAAATCGCGCGCGCTGCGGACGATGTTGGTGCCGACGGTGCGGTAGCGATCGAGATAAGGAGACTGCGCTTCCCCGTAGTACATCTCCTGAATGCCGAAGCTGGGGACGAGATGGATTCCGGCGAAATCGAACGCTCCGGTGACGCGGGGAGAGACGCTCGAGCGGTTCATGAACTGGCTCGTCTGGAAGTTATCGATGAGCGTGTTCCCGTTGAAGACGGGCTCGGAGCGATAGAGCAGGCCGGCCGAGGATTCGTAGGAGAAATAGACCGGCAGGTTGCGGGTGATCCGGCGATCGCGGCTGGTGAACTCGATTTCGGGAAGTTTGCGGATGGTAACCGCGTTGGCGACAAAGTGGGTCGTATTGGTGACGGGATCGGTGACGAGGATTTCGCTCGACTGGAAGTTTTGCAGGCGCGCGAAGATGACATTGACGGTGTACGAAGACCAGTTCTTATTGATGAAGCCGACGGAATGAATTTCCGAGCCGGTGAGATCGGTGTAGGATTGGCTCCAGTTCTGGCGGAAGCGGAAGGATGAGATGTAGTTGAGGCTGCCGCGGGAGGTCCAACCCTTACCCAGGTCGCTCTTACCGACGATCAGCAGACTATATCCGCTGAATTTCTGATTCGGATCGTTGTTACCGGGGAGGCCGCCATCCTGGACGCCGTAGAAGATGGCGTCGTAATCGGTGCGAGCACCGGGTTTGCCACGGAAATCCACGTGGTGAACGAAACTGCCGGAGGTGTAGAACTGGCAGAGGTAGCTGACGTCGTAACTGCGATTGATGGCCCAGAAGTAGCCGCCGTGCACCATCCAGCCGCGGCCGGAACTGTGTCCGATAAAAGGCATAAGGAGGCCGCTTTTGCGCGGCTCTCTTTCGAGCGAGTGATAGAAGAAGGGCGTGTAGAAGATCGGCAGTTTGCGAATGATGAACGTGCTGTTGCGAGAGACGGCGCGCTCGCCGGGGATGATGTCGAAGGTCTTGCCGCGCAGGCGCCACCAGGGTTTGGGCATCTTGCAGTTGGTGATGAAGCCGTTGTGCAGGATGTATTTCATGCCGATGCGTTCGGCCCATTCGCCTTCGAAGTGAAAGGGATTGTTCGTGGTCAGGATGCCGGGCTTGGCGATGATGCGCGGGCTGGTTTCGCCGGTGACGTCGTAGAATTTACCGGTCTCTTCCTCGGTGTTGTAGGTGAGGTGGGAGGCCCAGATTTTCTGGTTCTTGAGGAAGTCGTGGAAGAAGACATGACCGTCGGCTTTGACGTCGCCGGTTTCGGAGTTGAACACGATGTCGTCGGCGCGGAAGACCATGGTGGCGCTTTCGACTTCCGCGGGGTTGCCGTGGAGGGTGTATATGGGGCCGTCCATCTTCTGGACGGGGGCGGTGAAGTTCCACTGACCGACGGAGAGAGACTTGGGCGGGACGGCGGGGGGCGGCTCCTGTGGCGGTACGGGATTTACCTGAGCCGGGGCGTTGAGAGCTAAAATCAGTCCAAGCAACGCACTAAGGGGGAAATGACACCTAATACTCGAAGATTTTTCGTGACAAGCGGGGAGCTTTATGTTAACTACTATGAGAGAGCTTTTTGGGCGAGGCCTCAAGCGATGAAGCTACCACACTTCGCGAGGCCAGATAAAGTAGCTGGGATTTGACGGCGAGACGGAACCTCTGAAATGACCTGTCGTTACTGTGGAACGCGCAATGGAGATGGCGAGCACCGGTGTGTCCGGTGCGGACGCAAGCCGGAAGATACGTTGACCGGGGAGTTCGCTTCGCCGTTTATGCACGGCGCGCTGGCGACGCAGCTACAGCCACGCGTGCGTGTGATGGAGCAGGCGGCGCCGCAGACGGAATCGCGCGTGGCGCCGAATCTGTCGGGCGCGGTGCAGGCATCGTTGTTTCATGACCGATCGTTTCGGTCGTCGAACGTGATTCCGTTTGCGTCGTATGCGCCGGCGCGCGTAGAGGTGAAGCCGCCGCGGGCTCGGGCCGAGGCTGCGACGAAGCCGACGACGTTGAAGCCGGCGGTGCGGCGCGCCAAGCCGGCACCGGAAGGACAGGGCACGTTGGATTTCCTGCCGCCCGCTCCGCCGAAGCCCCGCCAGTTGGGCACGACGGTCGAGGCGGTGATTTATTGTGAGGCTCCAGTGGCGACGACGCTGCATCGCGCGGTGGCGGCGGGGCTGGATTGGGCGATGGTGTTGATCGGCTGCGGATTATTCGTGACAGCGTTGCACATGATGGGTGTAGAGTTTGCCCTGACGAAGGGCAATTTGGTTGTGTTCGGCGCGATGTTCCTGATGATCGGCTTCACGTACGGGTTGATTTTCAGCCTGGCGGGCGCGGAGACTCCGGGGATGCACTGGACCCAATTGCGCCTCACGACGTTCGACGGTTTTCCGCCGGAACAGAAGCAGCGGCTGGTGCGATTCTTTGCGGCGAGCTTGACGCGCTGCACGATGCTCGGCCTGCTGTGGTCGCTGGCGGACGAAGAAAGCCTGGCGTGGCAGGACCACATCTCGCGCACGTTCCCGACGCCGACGGCAGCGGATACGCTGGTGTTCCGGAGACGGTAACGCGCAAGGGCTGCGTGCGCCCTTGAAATCCCTGCGGGATTTTGGAGTTGAGGAAGTCAGGAGTCAGAATGTGCCACTCGCGACTCCGACCATTTGGCTGGAACGCTGCATTCCGACTGCTGACTCCTGACTGCCTGCCGTCTGGCTTCTGTTTTCCCTTCTTCCTACCTCGCTTCCACAACTCGCAGCGGGGCATCCAGCTTAAACGTCAGGATCGTTTCGGCGGGGACCTTGATCGAGCCTTTGGTGAGGATCTGCGTGAGGGCTCCGGCGCCTGCGCCCGATCCGGCGCCGATGGCAGCGCCTTTGCCGCCGCCGGCGATGGCGCCGATGATTGCGCCGAGGGCGGCGCCGCCGCCTACCATCGCGCCGGTGCGCTTGTTCGCGCCGAGTCCGCTTCTGCCCTTTTCCGAAATGTCCGAGGCATCGAGGCGGTACCGCTGTCCATCGATGGAGACGGAGACGAGGTCGAGAATCAGGTCGCTGGTACCGCGGAAGCGTCCGCCTTTGGTGGCGGATTTGATCACGAGTTGAGCGTTGGAGCCGCGCGGGATGAGGACTTCGCCATCGGCGTCGCGGACGTCATTGGCGATTTCGGCGGCGTAGGTCTGGCCTTCGACGGCCTTCCCGGAATCGATGGTCTCTTCGTTGCGAACGGGGAGTTCGGTCCCGGCGGGAAGGACGCGGGTGCGGCTTCGTACGGCTTCGGCAGCGGGGTGATAGTGCTCTTCGTGGGTGGGCTCGGGCAACGGGCGAGGGGGCGGCACGGGCTTGGGCTGCGAGGATGGCGCGGGCGCGGGAGCGGCGGGGTTGACGGCCGTGGTGGCGGCGCTGGCGGTCTCGCCATAGTCGACGCGGCGGACGTCCTTCATGAGGATGGTGCGGCTTCCGCCGGCGTCGAGGTTGACGGTGATCTCGGCGGGGGTGGTGGAGGCAATCGCTCCGGCGACACGGGTGCCGTCGCGCATCACGACGGTGCCGTGAGGCAGGTCGGCGGGGGCGGGCGCGGTGGCCTCCTGTTTGGCACAGGAGGAGAGCATGGCGGCCGCGATCATAGTTGGCAAAATAAGCACGTTACGTCGCATAGAGGCAAGTATAGAACAGGGCATAAGTGCGATGATGTGCGGGGATGCGCTGTTCTCTTTTGGTAATGGTCTTATTCGCCACGCGGGCGCGAGCTCAGGAGTCGGAGCGGTGGAATTTGTACTGGCAGGCGACGTCGATCGGGCAATATCACGGTGCGTTCGACGCGCGGTATTCGGGGCCTTTGAGCTTGGCGGCGCACCCGGAGGCGGAGGTCTCACTGACGTCGACGGCGTTCCTGGGGCTAAGGTTGTTCCGTGACACGCAGCTATATTTTGATCCGGAAATCGCGGGAGGGCGGGGCTTCAGCGGCGTCACTGGGATAGCGAATGCGCCGAACGGCGAGTTGCCGCGAGTGGCGAGTGCGACGCCGAAACCGTATCTCGCGCGATTATACGTCACGCAGGATTTCGGAATCGGCGGGGAAAGGGAGCAAATCGAAAGCGACGTGAACGCGCTCGCGGGCACGCGGCCGATGACGCGCTACTCGGTGACGGTGGGGCGATTCACGGTGACGGACTTCTTCGACAACAATCGCTACTCGCACGATCCGCGGAAGCAGTTCATGGGATGGGGCACGATGTACAACGGCGCGTGGGACTATCCGGCGGACACTCGCGGGTACACATGGGGGTGGGTGCACGAGTTCCACACGCGCAGGTGGAGCGCGCGGTATGCGAGCGTGGCGATGCCGCGGGTGGCGAACGGGCTGAGGTTCGATCGCAAAATCGGGCGCAATCGCGGGGACGTGGTCGAGGGTGAGGCGCGGTGGGAGAAGTCGGGACACGCGGGCGCGGTGCGGGTGCTGGGATACGTGAATCATGCGCGTGCGGGGACGTATGCGGAGGCGCTCGCGATGCCGAATCCCGACGTGACGGCGACGCGGCGCGATGGGACGCGCAAGTACGGGTTCGGGGTGAGCGCGGATCAGGAGATCGCGAAAGGCGTTGGGGTGTTCGGGCGTTTGGGAAGGAACGATGGCAAGACGGAGAGCTTCGCGTTCACGGAGATCGACCGGCTGGGGACGATCGGCGTTTCGGTGACGGGGGAGCGGTGGGGGCGGCCGAACGATACGGCCGCGACGGCGCTGACGGCGAGCGGCTTGAGCGCTGTGCATGCGGCGTACCTGGCGCGCGGCGGACTGGACTTTTCAATCGGCGACGGGGCGCTGCGGTACGGGAAGGAGATCGTGTCGGAGACGTATTATGCGGCGCAGGTGGTGAAGGGCGGGTTCGTCACCTTGGCGCTGCAGCACGTGACGAATCCGGCGTACAACCGGGATCGCGGACCGGTGTGGATCGGCTCGCTGCGGTTGCACGTGGAGTGGGGGAAGCGATGATATGCTCGGGGTAGAGGGCTGGGATGGATTTTCGGAAGGCAGCGCGTTGGGCGGCATGCGGCGTGTTGTGCGCGGGCGCGGTGTACGCCTTCCAGCGGCCGTTCCGGCAGTTCCCCGGGGTGGAGTATTTCAACTTCGAACTGACTCCCGATTGGCAGGAAAAGACGGAATTCGCGTTCGCCCGCCTGATGTTCCCGCCGGGTCCGTTGAACGGGTATCGCGGGCGCGATGCCGAATGGCACACGGGAATTTCGCTGTGGACGCAGGACTATCCGCGGGCCGACCGGCACTTTTCGCAGGCGGTGCGAAGGCTGACGCGGATTCACACGCGGAGTGTGGAGCAGCCGGTGAACCTCGAAGAGGGCGACGCGTACGACTGGCCCTGGATCTACGCGGTGCAGGTCGGCGAGTGGGGACTGACCGATGCGCAGGGAAAGGCGCTGCGGGAATACTGCCTGCGCGGCGGATTTTTCCTGGCGGACGATTTCCACGGTAACGAGGAGTACGCGGAATTCGAGACGCGCATACGCAAGGCGTTTCCGGAGTACCCGATCCGGGAGATCGAAGACAGTGACGCGATTTTTCACACGGTGTACGATATCGTCGACCGGTATCAGATTCCGGGGCAGGCGCACTTGCGGGCGGGCTACAAAAGTCAGAACGGACAGAGCGCCGTGGGAGCGCATTGGCGCGGGATCTACGACGAAAAAGGGCGGATCATGGTGGCGATCACGTATAACTCCGACGTGGGGGATGCGTGGGAATATGCGGACGATCCGGGGTATCCGGCGAAGTTCGCGGACCTGGCGATCCGGGTGGGCGTGAATTACATTGTGTATTCGATGACGCACTGAGGGGCGTGTCGACCCCTATACGCGACGACGTGACCCCAGTCCGAGCCGCGACCGTCAGGGAGCGGTGGTCGCGTGACCACCGCTCCGTAACCGTCGCGGCTCCGATTCGCGTGTGTTCTTCAAACGGAGTTCTCCATGGCCCCTTCGGGGCCACAACAAGGGATGAAATTGACGATCGCTTCTTGGCGCGTCATTTTCAACGGAGTTCTTCATCGCCCCGTTCGGGGCCACAACAAAGGGATGACAATGCACGATCGCTTTTAGGCGCGTCATTTCAGGGGAGCGCCGAGCGCCTATCAAGTGCCCACCGCTTACTAATGGTCGCGGCTCCGATTGGCGTATTGCACGTGATGGCCACGAAAGACGAAGGCCTGTCCCACAGGTCTAACGGAACATGCGGATTTGGGCGGCCATGTGTTGGAGGGCGTTGCGCAGGAATGGGGCGCCATTCTGCAGCAGGTTGTCCTTCGTCATATAGTCGTCCGTGAGGTCGGGCCAGACGCCGGTGTTTTCGATCAGGTCCGTATAAGGATAGGCGTCGTTGAGGTGCTTCTCCTTGCGGGTCTGAAGCGCGAGGGTCATGCCGGCGAAGCCTTCCGAGTAGGAGCCGGCGTCGAACGTGGTGTTGTTGCCGCCCGCGCCATTGGTACGCATTCCGTAGAGCACGGCGCGATTGGCGTCGCGGATCATGCCGGGGACGGAATCCGCGGTCGAGGTGGAGAACTCGTCGATCAGCATCATGATCTGCTTCTTATAGGCGAGGACGTTGCCGTCGACGTCCATCCACGGGGCGCGGAGCAGGTTCGACGTGCACAGGGGCAGGGAATCGGTGGTGGTCAGGCCCTGCTGGTTGGCGGCGAGCATCGCCTTGTAGAGCAACTCGTATTGCGCGATGACGTCGGCGGGCGCGTTGGTCGCCTTGGCGTTAATCCACGAATTGTAGAAGGCGAGCATGCGGGTCCAATAGGGACGCAGGCGGAAACCGGTGGCGCGGAAATAATCGGGGATGAGCCGCGCGGCGATGCTTTCGCCGTAGCAGAGATTGCCGCCGGGGTTGCGCATCTCGTCGACGATCAGGCCGTCGGTGCTGGTGTTGAAGAAGGCGATTTCCTT
>JAOAPT010000046.1 GCA_025463045.1 Candidatus Solibacter sp. | reverse complement strand
TGGTATCCGGTGGTGTCGCCGCCGGCATAGTGAGTTGTCGAGGCGTAGCCGACCTGCTGGCCGTACGCCACGCCCATCGCCTTGGTATAGGCATACCCGGCCGGATGCAGATCCACCGCACTGGCGGCGCTGCCGTTCCACAGCATGGCGTGCTGGTAGAACACCGTGTACACCGGCCGTTCGCCGTAGCCGACCTGCTGGCCGCCCTGAACGCCCGTGCAATAGGTCCACGTAAAGACGTTGTGCAGGTCGACGTAGCTACCGGCCGAGCCGGACCACAGCAGAGCATGGTGGCCGCCGGAGAGCGGGGCGTATCCGTACCCGCACTGCTGGACGTCATCGGTGGAGCTTGCGATGGAATTGGAATAGCCGGCGGGATGCAGGTCGATGGATGAGAGAGCGTTTCCAGTCAGCAGGACGGCGTGTCCGTTGCCGCTGCCGCCCACTTGTTTTCCGTTGGCGGCCCCTGTCAATTTACCGCTGCTTGAAGTGGGTGGAGTAATGTCGTTGGCGTAATACTGCGCGAAGGCAGATTGCGCGAAAAGAAGTGCGGCGGCAGCAAGACCCGAACGAACGCGGCGCCTCAATGCGGGATGGGAATCGGTCATGCATGGTGAGACAACGTCCAATCGCTCGCGGAACAGAATTCTTTCCCGAGAGAGAGTTTGGGAACTTCGCAGCCCACGAAACCGACACCTCCGCGACATCGGCCGACGACAAAGCCACGTGGGAGCGGACGGATGCCGCTACCTTCGCTTGGCGCCTGCGGTCTCGACCCTGAATTGATTCGGGCGACGGCGGGGTATTGGCTTGGGTTCGATCATTCCCGGGTATCCGGCGAGTAGAGCGGCCCGGGTGGGGAGTATTTCGACTGGCCTGCCAGACTCTTGCCCAGCGAGCTTTGAGAGTTGTAATCGCGAAGAACGGGCTCTGCGCCTCAACGCGCCACGTGTTGTCATCATCCTAATATGTATCCCGTTCCCGAAGTGGAAGGTGGGGCGGCGTACTCCACAGGGGGCATCACGAAATTATACGCCTTGTCCGGTATCGACGGACTTTGGCCGAAACACGCGCCGTTGGCAAGTTTGCAGTGCTATTTGTGCGTTTACCGGGGGATCCGGTTGCAGCGCCGCCGGGCGGGTGAGCATCGAAAGAGCATGGCTCAGTATTCGGTTCTCGATCTCTGCTCCGTAAGGGAAGGCAGCGACGCGGCAGAGAGTTTCCGCAACTCGCTGGACCTGGCGCGGCACGCCGAACGATGGGGGTACACGCGGTTCTGGCTCGCCGAACACCACAACATGGACGGGATCGCGAGTTCGGCGACGTCGGTGCTGGTCGGGTACATTGCGGGCGGCACGGACACCATCCGGGTGGGCTCTGGCGGGGTGATGCTGCCGAACCACGCAGCGTTGATTGTGGCGGAACACTATGGGACGCTCGCGACGCTATATCCGGGGCGGATTGACCTGGGGGTCGGGCGGGCGCCGGGCAGCGATCGGGTCACGGCGAACGCGCTAGGGCGGTCGTTGGACCGCGAGGAGGATTTTCCGCAGCAGGTGCGCGAACTGCTCGGCTATTTGGGGCCTGAGCGGCCGGGACAGACGGTGCGCGCGATTCCGGGCCAGGGGACGAACGTGCCTGTGTGGCTACTGGGGTCGAGCACGTACAGCGCGCAACTGGCGGCGGCGATGGGGTTGCCGTTCGCGTTCGCGGCGCACTTCGCACCGCAGGATATGGTGGAAGCGCTGCTGCTCTACCGGCGGTCCTTTCAGCCCTCGAAGTTTTTGGCGGAGCCATGGTCGGCGGTCGGCATTCCTCTGGTCGCGGCGGACACCGACGAGAAGGCGCGGCGGATCGCGACCTCGTTGTACCTGAGGTTTCTGCGGATGATCCGGGGACAGAGGCTGGTGACGCCGCCTCCGGTGGACAGCATGGATGGTCTTTGGACGCCGCAGGAGCGCGCGGCGGTGGAGATGCGGCTGGGAGCGGCGATTGTGGGCGCGCCGGAGACGGTGGAAGCGAAGCTCGCCCGGTTGCTGCGGGACGTCGAGGTCGACGAGGTGATCTTCGTGAGCGACCTGTTCTTCCATCCGGACCGGCTACGGTCCTATGAGATCGCGATGGAAGCGATGAAACGCGTTGGCGAAGTCCGCGCGCCTCACGCGTTCTGACACTTAGCGGATGGTGATCAAACCGTCGTCCTTCTGATCGGGCTCGATGATGACGTCTTTGTACTCGTCGAACAGGCCGGCGTTGTGCATCTGCCAGGCGACGGGTCCGGGCTTGCCGGCGGTGGGGTCTTTGAAGGCGAGCACTTCGACGGCCTTCGCGCCGGGCGGCTGAGCGACGGCCATTCGGGCGGTTCCTGTGGCGGCATCGGCGACGATCTCCACGCGGCTCCACTCGTGGGGATCGACGCTGGTTTTGTTGATGGCGGTGAACTCCTGCGGGCCGGCGTTGTTTATTCCGGGGCGGTAGTCCCAATGGCCGCCATTCGGCGGCTGAAATTGAATCCCGGCGAGGGCGTCGAGGGGCTTGGCTCCGGGTTGCGGGCGGGTGCAGAAGATGAGGATGCAGGCCTGGTGATCGGGATTGCCGGAGACGTGGCGCATCGTGAACATGAGGCGGAAGCGGGCGTAATCCTTCGCGGTGTAGATGACGCCGCGGCCGGCGCCGGTGCTTGCCATGACGCCGTCTTTGACGATCCAGCCGGTGGCCACGCTCTTTGCGAGCTCGTCGGGATAGGCGGCTTCAATCTGCAGCCTTTTCTGGCGCGCGGCGTCATAGCCGGCTTCGGAGAGGAATTGGTTCAGATCCTTCACGAGTTCGGAGAGGACGGCCTTGGCATTGGGCGCGGCGGGGGAGTAAGCGGCGAGTTCGGCCTTGACGGAATCGCGGAGACGACTGCGGAGAAGGACGGACATCGCGTCCTGGCCGGTGGCGAGCTTGGCGGCGAAGGCGGCGGGATCGGTGATGCCGGCGGTCGATAGCTGGGTGGCGCTGTTCTCGATTTGAATCCAGCCATCGAGCGTCTTGCCGTCGAAGAGCGCCGTGGGGGTTGCGGCGCGGACGGGCAGGGCGGCGGCTGTGTAGGCGGCGAGGAAAGCTCTACGGCTGGGACGATTCGTCATGGCGAGACGAGTCTATCATTACTGGACGCGGGACTTGACGCGGGGCAATAGCTTGGCGAGCGATTCGGCAGGGCGGAAGACGTAGAGCTTGAGGTCGGCGCCGGCGGTGCGTTTGTAGACGATCTCGGCGGGGGCGGGCACGTCCCTGGAGATCGCGCAGGGTGATCGCGGGAGCGACGGCCGCCAAGGCGAGCGCGACGATGTTCATGGCTGGATATACCTTATCGAAAATGGGTGCGGTTCGGAACGTTGAAGCGGCGTGGGTGGACTCCGAATTGCGGGATTGATCGAGACATGGCTCTCGAGGAATACCGGCGGAAGCGCGATTTCAAGAAGACTCCGGAACCGGCGCCGGGACGTGTGTGGGCCCACGCGAAGAAGCTCTCGTATTTGATCCAGAAGCACGATGCGACGCGGCTGCATTACGATTTTCGACTGGAGCTCGATGGCGTGCTGTTGAGCTGGGCGGTGACAAGAGGCCCTAGTTTGAATCCGGCGGATAAGCGGCTGGCGGTGCGTACGGAGGATCATCCGCTAGCGTACGGGTCGTTCGAGGGAACGATTCCAAAGGGCGAGTACGGAGGCGGCACGGTGATGCTGTGGGACAGGGGTTGGTGGGAGCCGGTGGGCGATCCGCACGAGGGGCTCGCGAAGGGACACCTCTCGATGATCCTTCATGGCGAGCGGTTGAAGGGGAAATGGGAATTGGTGCGGATGAAGGGCGAGGGAAAGCGCGAGAACTGGCTGCTGATCAAGGGGCGCGATGAATATGCGGAGTCCGGCGAGCTGCCTGGCGAGGATGCGGTGAGCGTGAAGAGCGGGCGCTCGATGGAGGAGATTGCCGGTGGCCGGAAGTGAAGCCGCCTTGAAGAAGCTGATGGAGCGGTATCCCGAGGTGCAGCTCGCGACGTTGGTGGACGCGCCTCCAGAGGGCTGCGATTGGGTCCACGAGGTGAAATTCGATGGGTACCGGCTGCTCGGGTTCGTGTCGGGAGGTACGGTGCGCCTGCGAACGCGCAATGGGAAGGACTGGACGGGGAACTTCCCTTCGCTGGCCGCGGCACTGTCGAAAGTGAAGGCGAAGGACGCGGTGCTCGATATGGAAGCGGTGGTGCTCGACGCGCAGGGGAAGAGCGGCTTTCAGGCATTGCAGGCGGCGCTCGGCGAGGGCGGCGACGCGAGCCGGATTGTGGCTTACGTCTTCGATCTTCTGCACATCGACGGGAAGGACATTACGAAACTTCCGCTCATCGACCGGAAAGAGAAGCTGCGGAAATTGCTGAAAGCGTCGGGCGTGTCGACGTGGCTGCGGTACAGCGATCACGTGGAGGGGCAGGGCGCGGAGATGCTCGCGAATGCGTGCGAGACGGGGCTCGAGGGAATCATCGCCAAGGAAGCGAACGCGCCGTATGTCCCCGGACGGAACAGGAGCTGGTTGAAGATCAAGTGCGCGCGGCGGCAGGAGTTCATCATCGTCGGCTGGAGTGATGCGCGCACGGGGGATCGGGCGATCGGCGCGCTGTATCTGGCGTATCGGAAGAATGGCGAGCTGAAGTATGCGGGGAAGGTGGGGACGGGTTTTACGATGCAGAGCGCGCGCGAGCTGGCGGAGCGATTCGCGAAGCTCGCGGTCGACAAGCCCGTCTTGCCGCGCAGCGAGATGGCCGGATTGACGGCGGGCGAGTATAGCGCGATTCACTGGCTGAAGCCGACGCTTCTGGGCGAGGTTGCGTTCACGGAATGGACGAAGGACGGGCGAATCCGGCATCCGTCTTTTCAAGGCTTGCGCGAAGACAAGAATGCCGCAGATGTGAAACAGGAGAAGCCGATGGCGACGAAGAAGGCGGAGGTGTTGACGCTCGCCGGGATCACGATTACGCATCCCGACCGGGTGATTTCGGAGACGGGCCACGTGACGAAGGGCGAGCTCGCCGAATATTATGCGGGAGTTGCGCCGTGGATTCTCGCACACATCGCGCGGCGGCCGATCAGCTTGCTACGGTGCCCTTCCGGGATCGACGCGCAGTGCTTCTTTCAGCGGAATCCGGGGACCGGGCTGGGGTCGGACGTACACCCGTTTCGGTTCACGCATCACGGCAAACAGTTCGAGTACCTGTACGTGGAGGACGAGAAGGGGCTGCTGGAGCTGATCCAGATGGGCGTGATCGAACTGCATCCGTGGGGAGCGACGGTGGACGCGATCGACTTTCCGGACCGGATGATTTTCGATCTCGATCCGGCGCCCGAGGTGCCGTTCGAAGAGGTCAAACTGGCGGCGGAAGATCTGCGACAGCGCCTGCGAAAGAGGAGGCTGAATTCGACGCCGAAGTGCACTGGCGGCAAGGGGCTGCACGTCACCGTGAAGTTAGAGGGAAAGGATCGATGGCCCGAGGTGAAGGCCTTCGCGGCGAGTGTGGCGGAGGAGATGGTGGCGGCGGCGCCCGACAAGTACATCGCGACGATGAGTAAGGCGAAGCGCACGGGAAAGATCTTTATCGACTATTTGCGCAACGACTACACGGCGACTGCGATTGCGGATTATTCCGTTCGCGCGCGGCCGGGAGCGCCGGTCGCAGTGCCGCTCGAATGGAGAGAGCTGGAGGGCTTGAAGTCGGGCAGCCAGTTCACGATGAAGGACGTGCTGAAGCGATTGAAGGGGAAGGCGCCGAAAGCGCTCGCGGCGGGAAAGCTGCCTGGCTGATCCGATGCCAGGTTCGAACACGGCTCACGAATCTCCGGCGGCGCTGGTCCTGATCGACGTGATCAATCATTACGAATTCCCGGACGGTGAACGCACGCTGCGGAATGCGCTGGGGATCGCACCGAAGATTGCGCGGTTGAAGAGGCGCGCGAGAGAGGCGGGCATTCCGGCGATTTACGTCAACGACAATTTCGGACAGTGGCGGTCGGACGCGTGGAAGCTGGTAGATTACTGCGTGCGGCCCGAGGCGGCCGGGAGGAAGTTCGTCGAAGCGATACGTCCGGATAAGGAGGACTACTTCGTGCTGAAGCCGATGCACTCGGCGTTTTATCAGACACCGCTCGAAGTGCTGCTGCGGTACGTGGGGGCGTCGACGCTGATTTTGTGCGGGCTGGCGACGAATAGCTGCATCGTGTGCACGGCTCACGATGCGAATATGCGCGACTTCCGGCTGTTCGTGCCGTCGGATTGCTCGGCGGCGCGGAGTGCGAAAGAGCATCAACAGGCGATCGAGCACATCAAGGAGATGGCGCATGCGAGGGTGGCGCGGTCGGGTTCGCTACGGATGGAAGACCTCGTGAAGAAGAAATGACGGACGCGGCGCTGAGTAATGCGGAGATCGCGGACCGGCTGGCGGCGCTGGCGCAACTGCTGTCGACGCAGAAGGAAAATCCGTACAAGATCAGGGCGTACCAGCGGGCGGCGGCGAAGATTCGGACGATGTCGGAGAGCGTCGACGAGCTGGTGCGGGACGACGCTGATTTGACGGCGTACGGCGGCATCGGGGCGGCGATCAGCAGCGCGATCCGCGAGATCGTGCTGACGGGGACGCTCGGCAAGTTGGAGAAGCTGCGGTCGCAGGCGAGTGCGGAGGTGGCGAGCCTCAGCAAGTATCCGAGGCTCGACCCAAAACGGGTTTTGCGCGTGTACAAGAAGCTGGGGATTGCGTCGATCGAGGCGTTGCGGGAAAGGCTCGACAGCGGCGAGATTGAAGGGGCGCTGGGCGCGCGGATGGCGCAGCATGTTCGTCAGGGCGTGACGGAGAGTCACGCGATCCTGCTGTATCGGGCCGATGAATTACGGGAGGCGGTGGAGGAGTTTCTGCTGGCGAAGGCCGGCGCGCGACGGGTCGAGGCGGTGGGCGAGTACCGGCGGCGCGTGGAGGTGATCGAAGAGCTGGCGTTCCTCGTGGAGACGGCGGATTTCCCGGCGCTGATCGCGAGGTTGGAGCGGTATGGCGGGCGCACGCCGCTGTTGGAAGCGACGGACAGGCACGCGCTGTTCGCGCTTTCCTCGGGCGTAAGGCTGCGAGTGGATCGGGCGACGGACCCGGGCTGGGGACTTGGGATGGTGCGGTGCACGGGGAGCGCGCGCCATCTGAAGAAGCTCGCCGCCGCGACGGGAGGCGCGCGGGCGTGGACGGCGGCGGGTCCGTTCGATAGTGAGGAGGCGTTCTACGGACACTTCGGCCTCGCGTATATTGCGCCCGAACTGCGGGAGGGCCACGATGAGGTGGAGCGGGCTGCGCAGGGGACTCTGGCCGTTCTTGTGACGGGGTCGGATATTCGCGGCGAGCTGCATGCGCATACGACGTCGAGCGATGGATCGCACACGGTCGAGCAGATGGCGGAGGCGGCGCGCGCGCTCGGGTACGAATACATCGGCATCACGGACCACTCGCCGAGTTTGAAAATTGCGCGCGGGGTTTCGGTGGACGACCTGTGGAAGCAGATCCGGCAGATCGATCAATTGAATGGACGCCTGAAGGGGATCCGCGTGCTGAAATCGGCGGAGGTGGACATACTGGCGGACGGGTCGCTCGATTATCGGGACGAAGTATTGCGCGAGTTGGATTACACGGTGTGTTCCGTGCACTCGCGATTCGGGCTCGGCAAGGCGGAGCAGACCGAGCGCATTTTGCGCGCGATGGACAATCGCTACTTTCGCATTCTGGGACACGCCACGGGACGGCTGCTGCTGAAGCGGCCGGGATACGAGATCGACATCGAGCGGGTGATTGAGAAGGCGAAACAGAATGGGTGTTTCTTCGAAATCAACTCCAGTCCGGATCGCCTGGACCTGTCGGCGGACAATGCGCGGCTGGCGAACCAGGCGGGGGTGAAGATCGCGATTTCGACGGATGCACACAGCACGCGCGAGTTCGGCACGATCCGGTATGGACTCGATCAGGCGCGGCGGGCGGGGTTAGCGAAGACGGACGTTTTGAATTGCCTGCCCTGGACGGAACTCGCGCGTTGTTTCAAACGATAGGACGGAAGGCCAGTTGCTTGTTGCTTCAAGGCATGAAGATCGCAATTCCATTCCTGGCGTTAAGTTTTCTTACAGTAGTTACGGTGATCGGCCAACATCAGGGCGGCAAAGGTCTGACGGAGGTCTATCACAATAACGACTTCCAACTTACCGGCGTCACGGTGTCGAAGACCGGACGTATGTTCGTGAACTTTCCGCGGTGGTCGGATTACTATCTGAACGCGGTTGTCGAGGTGATGAAGGATGGCTCGACCAAGCCTTATCCCGACGAGTATTGGAATCGATGGGGCAAGGGTCTGGACACGGCGGCGAAGCAGTTCGTCTGCGTGCAGAGCGTCGTGGCGGACGATCAGGATGCGTTGTGGGTGGTGGACCCGGCCGGGCCGATGACGATCACGGTGGTTCCGGGCGGAGCGAAGCTGGTGAAGATCGACCTGGCGACGAACAAGGTCGCGCGCGTGTATTCGTTCGGCTCGGACGTCATCAAACCAAACAGCTATCTCAACGATGTTCGCGTCGACACGAAGCGGAACTTCGCCTACATGACGGACAGCGGCGCGGGCGGATTGGTAGCGGTGGAACTGCAGAGCGGAAAGGCGCATCGCGCGCTCGATAATCATCCGTCAGTGATGGCGGAACCGAACATCACGATCGCGGTGAACGGGAAGCCGGTGCTGGGGCCGGACGGCAAGACGCCGCAGTTCAAATCCGACGGGATCGCGCTCTCGCACGATGGAAACTATCTGTACTATCAGGCCCTCGCGGGCGCGACGATTTATCGGATCGCCACGAGCCTGCTGCGCGATGAGCGCGCGACGCCGGACGCGCTCGCGAGAGGTGTGGAGAAGGTCGCCAAGACCTTCCCCGCGGATGGATTGTGGATGGACGCGGAAGATCGCCTGTATCTCAGCAATCTGAATGCGAACAGCGTCAGCCGCCTGCTGAAGAACGGTAAAGTGGAGACGCTGGTATCGGACCCGCGGCTCCTGTGGCCGGACACTTTCTCGCAAGGGCCGGACGGCGCCATCTATATAACGGCATCGCACATCAACGATTCGCCGCAGTTTAACCAAGGTAAGAGCACGCGGACCATGCCGTATGCGGTCTTCAAATTCATTCCCTAAGCTGGTGAGATGTCCACATCGAACGGGTTCGTCTCGGTACGCGGTGCGAGACAGCACAATCTGAAGAATATCGACGTCGACATTCCGCGGGATGCGCTGGTGGTGTTCACCGGCGTTTCCGGATCGGGTAAATCGTCGCTCGCATTCGGCACGCTGTTCGCGGAGGCGCAGCGTCGATATTTGGAATCGGTCGCGCCGTACGCGAGACGGCTGTTCGATCAGATGGGCGTGCCGGAGGTGGATACGATCGACGGGCTGCCGCCGGCGGTGGCGCTGCAACAGCAGCGCGGATCGGGGACGACGCGCTCGTCGGTGGGGAGCGTGTCGACGCTGTCGAACCTGCTGCGGATGTTGTACTCGCGCGCGGGGACGTATCCGCCGGGTCAGCCGGAACTGCACGGCGAGGCGTTCTCGCCAAACAGCCCCGACGGCGCGTGTCCGCAATGTCACGGGCTGGGTCGCATCTATGACGCCACGGAACGCTCGATGGTGCCGGACGGGGCACTGACAATTCGGGAGCGGGCGATCGCGGCGTGGCCGCCGGCGTGGGGAGGGCAGAATCAGCGAGACATTCTGGTAACGCTGGGCTACGATATCGATCGACCATGGCGCGATCTTCCGAAGAAAGATCGCGACTGGATTCTGTTCACGGACGAGCATCCGACGGTGCCGGTGTATGCGGGCTTCACCCCGGAGGAGACGCGTCAGGCGCTGAAGCGCAGGGAGCCGCCGAGCTATCAGGGCACGTTCACGGGCGTGAAACGCTACCTGCTGCACACGTTTTCCAACACGCAAAGCGCGCTCACGCGACGACGAGTGTCGCAATACCTGATCAGCACGGTCTGCCCGCTGTGTCACGGAAAGCGATTGCGGCCCGAATCGCTGGCAGTGAAGTTCGCCGGGATGGACATCGCGGAGATTTCGGCACTATCGCTCGAGCGGCTGTGTCGGATTCTGAAGCCCACGGCGGATGGCGTTTTCCCGAAGAAGGCTGCGGCAGAGCATCCCGAGCGGCAGGTGGTGGCCCAACGAATCGCGCAGGATTTGGTGGGGCGAATCGCGATAATGCTGGATCTGGGGCTCGGCTACCTTTCGATGGAGCGGAGCACGCCGACTCTGTCGCCGGGGGAACTGCAGAGACTCCGGCTGGCGACGCAGGTGCACTCGAACCTGTTCGGAGTGGTGTACGTGTTGGACGAGCCCTCGGCGGGACTGCATCCGGCGGACACGGAGGCGCTGCTGGTGGCGCTCGACCGGCTGAAGTCATCGGGCAATTCGCTGTTCGTGGTGGAGCACGAGATCGACGTGATCCGGCGCGCCGATTGGATTGTCGACGTCGGGCCGGCGGCGGGAGAGCAGGGCGGGCAGATTCTCTACAGCGGTCCACCGGCTGGGCTGGCGCAGGTCGAAATCTCGGAGACACGGCGGTATCTGTTCGACGGGCGGAATCACGTGCCGCGGACGCCGCGGACGCCGAGCGGCTGGCTGCGGCTCGAGGGAGTGACGCGAAATAATTTGTGCAACCTCACTGTCGAGTTTCCGCTGGGCACATTGACGGCGGTGACGGGAGTTTCGGGCTCGGGCAAGTCGAGCCTGGTGAGCCAGGCGTTGGTCGACCTGGTGGGCGACCATTTCGGGCATGACGCTGATGACGACGCGGACGAAGAGGGCGGGTTGTCGCCCGACGCGCCGATCAGCACCGATGGACGAATCACCGCGGGGATGGACGCGATCAAGCGGCTGGTGCGTGTGGACCAGAAGCCGATCGGGCGAACGCCGCGATCGAATCTCGCGACCTACACGGGGCTTTTCGATTACGTGCGTAAGCTTTTCGCCGCGACCAAGGCGGCGCGCGCGCGTCACTACACGGCCGGGCGCTTTTCGTTCAACGTGGCGGACGGGCGCTGCGAGACCTGCGAGGGCGAGGGCTTCGTGTTCGTCGAACTGCTGTTTCTGCCGAGCGTGTACACGCCGTGTCCGACCTGTCATGGCGCCCGCTACAATCCCAAGACGCTGGAGATTCAGTACCGAGGTAAGAACATCGCGGAGGTGCTCGGGATGACGGTGAGCGCGGCCCGTGAGTTCTTCGAGGGCGAGCCACATGTTCGCCACTCGCTGTCGGTTTTGCAGGAGGTCGGACTGGGATATTTGCGGCTCGGCCAACCGGCCACGGAACTCTCGGGGGGCGAAGCGCAACGGATCAAGCTTGCCACGGAGCTCCAGCGATTGCAGCGCGGGAATACGCTTTACGTGCTCGACGAGCCGACCACGGGGCTGCATCCTTCGGATGTCGAGAAGCTGATCGCGCAGCTCGACAGACTGGTGGAGGCGGGGAATACGGTGATCGTGGTCGAGCACGATATGCGGGTGGTGGCGTCGAGCGATTGGGTGATCGACATCGGTCCGGGCGCGGGTGAGAAGGGCGGACATGTGGTTGCGGCGGGGACTCCGGCGGACGTCGCGGCGGTCGAACGGAGTCGCACGGCGGTGTATTTGGCGCGGTATATGAAATAAGCGCGGCCGAGAAACACTCGGCCGGGACAGGCAGGGGTGGTCGTCCTACTTTTCCGAAAAGGGGTCGGAGACAGCGTAGGGGACTTCGCTGCGGTTTTCCATGGACGCTTTCCAGTTGACCAGGCTGTCTTCATTCGCGCGCCAGGAAGGGAGGGCCATCAGGAAGTGGTCGCTGAGCGCGGCGGCCTGGGGCTCGTATTGCTTGCGGCGCTCCTTCAGACGGGATGGCGTACAGAGGCTCGCGTCGAAGAGTGCGGGATGTTCGCGGAGCACCTGCTGGAGCGCCGCGAAGTCGCTCTCGGTCAGACGGTCGGCATCGCCGTCGTGGCCGTGAGATGCCTTCTCCAGGCCGAAGACGACCGCAATATCGGCGAGCGCATGCCGGCCCATCGCGAAGGTGAGATCGGCCTGACGCTGCAGATCGTTCTTCGCGCAAAGACTGACGACTGCGGCGCAATCCACCACGGCGACCAGGGCCGTGAGCCACGCCTGATTAGAATGTTGCGAGCGGAAATAGCCGAGCATTGGGAACGAGAGTTGATTTTCGAGCAACTGGGCGAACCACTCTTCCCACTTCGCCAACTCGTCTTCGAAGTTATCGGCGGCCACTGGACAGTCCTGCAGCAGGGCGCCGGCGGAAGGCGGCGAACCGGCGCGGGCGTCGAGCATCGAGATGCGGGATTCGCGCTTTGCGAAAGACTCGTACAAGACCGGCAGGTAACTGACGACGAGTCCCAGGAATCCGAAACCAAGACCTGCCTGCGTCGCGGCGATCACTTTGGAAACGGGATTCTGCGGATCGCCCGACGACAAGGTGAACAAAGTGCTGGCGCTCAGGTAAAGATCGTTCGCAAAAGTGCCGGGCATCGCGGCGGGCTGCATGCCGGCCGACCATTGCACCAGACCGAAGGCGGTAATCAGCGCGACGGCCCACAGGGCGATCAGCAGGAGCATTGAAAGCGGACCGTAGATGGCGAGAAATGCTTCGCGTCCCTTGCTGGACTGAATGCGGCGTGCGATGGCCGTGGTTGGACCCCAGGTCATTCTGTAGTAAAGCCGGGCGATCCGGAAAATGTGCTGAGTGCGGCGCGCGAGCACAAGGGTATTGAAAGCGTCGACGAGCACTAATGCGAGGATGATGACGCCGAGAATCGCTGCCAGTACCCGCATAGCAAGCCGGTATCAAAACGCTGCTGCGCCGGCTTCAGCCACGGCCTGATCCTGCTTCCCCATGCCGCCGCTGACTCCGATCCCGCCCACGACTTCGTCGCCGCGTTTCAATGGAATGCCGCCGGCGAAGATCATGACGCGGCCGTGATTGGAGACGTGAATGCCGAAGAACTGATCGCCCGATTGACTGAGCTCGGCAAGCGCTTTGGTGGGGATATCGAAGGCGCGCGAGGTCCAGGCTTTGTTGATCGCGATGTCGACGCTGCCGATCCAGGCCTTGTCCATGCGGACGTGGGCCACCAGATTACCGCCGGCGTCGACGACGGCGATGTTCATGGGTTGACCGATTTCCTGCGCCTTCTTTTCGGCGGCGGCGATGACTCTTCTGGCGTCTGCGAGGGTTACCATTACTTCCTCCATCAGGTTTTACTTCAGCGAATAAAGGTAGGCGGCGATGTCGGTTGCGTCGCGCGCTGTCACTCCTAAATTGGGCATGACGGTCTTTTCGTTCACGGAGTGCGGATCGCGAACCCAGTGCTCGAGATTCGCGGGCTCATTCGGCAGGCTGCCGCCGACGTAGAGGCGGCGGCCGATGCCCGCGAGGGGCGGGCCTACGAGTCCGTGTGCGCCCGAGATGCCGGGGATCGCGTGGCACGAGCCGCAGCCGTAGCGCGCGATGTGGTGTGCGCCCCGGTCGGGATCGCCGCCCGTGATCGCGGCGGCATTCTGTTTTGCGGACGAGCCGCAGCTCGCGGCGACGCAGGCGGCAAACAGCGCGAGTGCGGCGAAGCTATTGCGCATAGCGCCTCCTGTTGGCGACGAGATCGCTCTCTCGCAACCACGCGTCGAACAAGCCGAGTCCCGCGGCCAGGTAGACGATGCCGGCTGGAATCCACATGATCAGGCCGCCGATTTGTTGATCTTCGAGGGGCGAGAGACCCCAGGCCGGCGTGGTCGCCGCGTAGGCCGGATACCAGGTCGAGCGGGCGAAGGCAAGGAGCACGCCGAGAATGCTGGTGTGCACGGCGGTGGTGAACACGTAGAGCGTACCGGCTCCGTAGTTCGCGCGGCCGTGCGCGTAGAAGAGAGACCACCAGAAGAGGAGCGCCGAACCGAGGAAGCTGAAGTGCTGCGCGGCGTGAATCCAATCGTTCGAGAGCGTGGCTTGGAAAAGGCGAGGCGCGTGCCAGATCCAGAGAGCGGCCGCATGGACCCACCAGGCGGTGAACGGGCGGGTGATCGCGATCCAGGTGCGCTGGACGT